>JAILCK010000319.1 GCA_024680435.1 Lachnospiraceae bacterium | reverse complement strand
ATTTTAGTGGGATTTTTCATTAAGGACATATTTAAGGCAGCAGGTCTTTTGCTTCCCTTCGGATACGGCCAGGGCACCGGACAGGCTTTAAACTACGGCACGATTTATGAGACCGAGCACGGTTTCTTTGGAGGAAAAAGCTTCGGACTATCCATTGCCGCTCTTGGCTTTATAAGCGCGGGAATCGGAGGCGTGGTGCATTTGATTCTTCTTAAAAAGAAAGGAAATATTGAGGTTAAAGCAAAGGGAGACAGCAAGATTTCTTATGCTGATATTCAGGAAGAAAACGAAATTCCCATGCAGGAAAGCCTTGATAAGATCACGGTTCAGGTGGCATTTACAGTAAGTGCTTATATTATTGCATACATGATAATGGGAGCTTTGGGAAGACTTGTTCCTTCCATGAAGGCGGTTATTTACGGATTTAACTTTTTACTTGGTGTTTTATCGGGAATCCTTGTTAAGACCATTCTTAATTTTTTAAGAAAGAAAAAAATCATTCACAGAGAGTATTTAAACAACTTCCTTTTAACGCGTATTTCCAATTTCTTTTTTGACATCATGGTTGTTGCGGGAATTGCAGCAATAAGGATTGAAGTTATTAAGAAATACGGATTGCTCCTTTTAATTCTTGGTATTATAGGAGCGGTTATTACATACCTTTACAATAAGCTTGTTGCAAACAAACTCTTTAAAAATTATGCAAACGAGCAGTTTCTTATGATGTTTGGAATGCTTACGGGAACGGCCAGCACCGGTATTATTTTACTTAGAGAAATAGACCCTGAGTTTGAAACACCGGCTGCGGACAACATGGTGTATCAAAACTTCCCGGCTATTGTGTTTGGGCTTCCCATGATGTTTTTGGCGCTCTTAGCCCCCACAAAGCCTGAGCTTACACTTGGCATATTGGCGGCGTTCTTCTTGGTTATGAACGTAATACTCTTTAGAAGCTTTATATTTAAAAAGAAAAAGTGATGGCATAAACAAAAGGGCCGGTGAGAAATCACCGGCCCTTTCTTATAAATTGGCTTATGGTAGTACTTATAACTTAAACTTAGCAATGATATCGTTAAGAGTTGAAACTGCTTTCTTACATTCGCTAACCTTTTCAATGGAGTCTGTGGAATCGTTAACCATGTTGGTGGTCTTTTCTGCGATATCCGTAACACCGATTGAAGATTCGTTAACTGTTGAATCAATACCGCTGATAGCATCAACGATTGTCTCGATTTCTCTGTTAAGAGCTTCAATGCTTTCTTTAATATCACCCATGCTTGCACCGAATGTATTGGCGTCGTTTCTGTACTGTTCGGATACTTTTCCGAATTCCTGATAGTCGGCAAGTACATTGGTTTCAAGGAAGGATGTGGTTTCTGTCAAGCATTCTGACATCTTACCAACCGCTGAATTAACTTCATCAACGATATTGCTGATGTCGCCTACAGCTTCCGAAGTCTGAGTTGCAAGGTTACTGATTTCTGTTGCAACAACCGCGAATCCTCTACCTGCTTCACCGGCTCTTGCAGCTTCGATTGAAGCGTTCAAAGCAAGTAAGCTTGTCTGTGAAGAAATCGCCATGATTGTGCCTGTAAGTTCGTTAATCTTGTTAACTGCCTGTGATGCAACGATTGCATCTTCAGACTTAACTTTAACAGATTCGTAAATATTGATTGTCTTCTGGCTTGCCGTTTCTGTTGTAGCCGCAAGCTGTGAAGCACGGTCCGAAACTTCTCTTGAAAGAGATGTTCCTTCGTCTGCAAGTTTTCCGATACCCTTTGCATTTTCCTGAACATTACCAACATTTTCAGTGATAGTGGTGGTAGTAGCAGCGGTTTCTTCCATTCCGGCTGCAAGTTCTTCTGTGGTAGCGGAGTTATCTTCACAAATCGAACCGATGGTATCGATTGTAGTCTTTAACTGATTTACGTTGTCGTCAATGCTGTTGCCTGCATCGTTGATAGAAGAAACCACTTCTTTAAGTGAAGATATCATTCTTTCAACGGCCCTGGCCATTGTACCGACTTCGTCGTTTTGCTTAGCAAGCTTGTCGCAAACATCGTCTCTTGTAAAGTCGAAGTTTGCAGTCTTGTTGATAACGGGTACCATCTGTGAAAGTCCCTTTAATGAGAAGGTTGTAACAAATACAACTATCAAAAGTGCAACGATTACGCAGATAACACCGTAAAGGATAAGGGATGTCTTCATGCTGTTTACAGAAGCAAGCATTACATCTCTGTCTGCTGTAACAACGATGATGTTACCGGCATTTGTAAATGCATATCCGGCAACCTTTTGTGCACCCTTGTAAAGATAAGTAACAGCGCCGTTAGGAACGCTCTGACCTGCTTTAAGCTTTTCTACAATACCTGTAACCGCTGCGTTTTCAACAGGATTACCAATCTTAGCGGGATCTGTGTGATAAAGCATTGTTCCTTCGGGTGATACCATGTATGCGTATGAACCCTTAACACCTGTCATTTCAATTCTTCCGATAAGTTCGCTATAGTCAATCTTAATTAACTTATCGTAGTCTGCTGTAACAAGTACGATGTTTCCTGTATCTGTAAATGAATAACCTGCTAATTTTAAAGCTCCCTTATATTCATAGATACAATATCCGTCTTCAACAGTCTTGCCTGCCTGAAGGTCTGCAACAATTCCTTTAACCGCTGCGTTTTCAACAGGGTTACCGATCTTATCGGGATTTGTGTGCCAAAGCATTGTACCGTCGGGAGATACCATGTAAGCGTAAGAACCTTCAACACCATCAATTGTGATGTTACCAAGAAGAGTGTCGTAGTCAATCTTCATAAACTCTTCGTAGCCTGCTGTTACGATTACGATGTTTCCGTCTTTTGTAAATGAATAGCCGGCGAGTTTGGTAGCGCCTTTAAATTCATATAATACAGCTCCGTCTTCAACGGTCTTACCTGCCTGAAGATCTGCAACAATTCCTTTAACCGCAGCGTTTTCAACGGGATTACCAATCTTTTCGGGAGTGGTGTGCCAAAGCATGGTGCCGTCTGGAGATACCATGTAAGCGTAAGAACCGTCTACCTTTTCAATAACAAGGTTGCCCAAAACTTCATCAATCTTTGAATAGTCAAGGCTTCCTGAATATCTTTGAATGGAATCCATTGCTCTTGCTGCTTCCTGTGCAAGATTCAAAGCGTAGTTTTTGTAAACTTCTTCGCCGAATTCTCTTGAAAAGTTAATTGAGATAGCAGCTTCTTCCGCAAGGTTCTTTGCATATCCGCCGTATGCCTGCTCGCCAAACTCTGTGGCAAAGTCAACGCCGATAGCGGATTCTTCCGCAAGATTCTGTGCGTAGTTTAAATA
>JAILCK010000297.1 GCA_024680435.1 Lachnospiraceae bacterium | reverse complement strand
AATATAGTTATATTTAATATCAGCCCATCTTCTTCCTTCATTTTCCTTAGGAGCGTAGTATTCGCCGGATATAAGTCTGCTTCTGCACCATCCGCATTCACCGCTTCTGCAGCGTGAAGGAGCTTTAATGCCCGCTCTTTCTATTGCAACAAGCACTGACTCGGAAGCCTTTGCATCAATTACAGTTTCTTTAGGTCCTTGCTTAACCGTAATCTTAAAGGTTTTATCTAAAGAATCCTTGGGGTAGTCTGAATACTTTGATACGTCATGCGTTACGCCAAGTAATTCTCTTCTTACAAGTCTTTCAGGAATGTTTAGCTTAAGCACTTCATCATGAGCAAATCTGTACATTGCTTCTGGACCGCAGATAAAGATGCTGTATTCGCTCGGAGCATACTTCTTTATGATATCTGCTGTAATAAAGCCGTGCTCATAGCCTTCTTTTTCTTCATTTGAAAGAACATGCACCACTTTAACTTTGTTTGTAGCCTTTGTGATTTCTTCAAGTTCTTCTTTAAATAAAATGGCATCTTCGCTTCTTGAACCAAAGATAATGGTTAAGTTAAAGTTTTCAGCACCGTCTTTAATTGCTCCTGCCATTGAAAGGAAAGGAGTGATTCCGCTTCCTCCTGCCAAAGCCACAACGTTTTCTTTGTCCCTATACTTATCAAAATAGAAGTTTCCAAGAGGTGATGAAGATTCAATCACATCGCCTTCTTTTAAGTTATTAAGCATCCAGTCAGCGGCAAAGCCGTCGGGATTTGCCTTAACCGTCACTTCATATCTACCCTTCAAAGCTTCTGAAGGAGCAGATGAAATTGAGTAAGGTCTCGTCACAAAGCTATCACCGATTTTTAACTTAAGTGACAAATACTGGCCTGCTCTAAAGTAAGGAAGAGCCTTGCCGTTTAAGCTTTCAAACACAAATGTTTTAGCTCCTGCAGCGCTTCTATCGATGATTTTAGCTACCTTTAATTCCACAAAATCAGGGTGAAGGGCCTTCGCGTTTTGGTTAATCTTAAATTCGCCGACGATTTCTTTTTCTTTTGCGGCGTCAATTGTTTTGTTTCTGTCCTTTGCCATGTTTTTAAACTTAAGCATGTCAAAAGCGCCGATTAATCCTACTTTTATGTTTAACATATCCTACGCCTCCTTTGCCCATTCGTTTAAGTCTTTAATGGCAAGCTTGGCCACTATGTTACCTGTTATCATGCATCCCGAATAGCCGTCTCCTCTGGGGCCTGCGGCACCGATAGGTCTTAAGCCCTTAACAGGGAAGTCTAAAGCAAGGGTCATCATTCTGGGCATCATGTTATCCCAGCCCACAACTTCGCTTCCGTAAACCGCGCCTTCCGGAACATTTAAGTAGCGAGCAAAGGTCCAAGGAGATGCGATTGACACTTCTTCGATATGGCCGGATAAATCAACTCCTGCCTTATCTTTAAACATCTTAAGCATCTTATCCACAGTTTTTTCTTTTAACGCTACGTAGTCTTTTTCACTTACGTTATCCCAGTCAACGGGAGAGCCTAAAGTGGTAAAAGAAACTATACTGGTTCCCTTAGGTGATGCATCGGGGTTAGCTACGTTTATACAAAGAGCAATGCAGTATTCGTTGCTTTCAACGCCACCTAAAATCTGTTTATATTCTTTTTCGGAATCGGAGCTTCCTGCAAGGAAGTAGCTGTAGTTTTCGATTCCAAGTTCTTTATAATCGCAATCAAGACAGAAATAAGCGGTAAACATTCTTGCGCTGTAGTTTCCTTTTCTTAATGCGTACTTTTTCTTTTCACGTACAGGCACTAATTCCTTTGGAACCATCTTTCCGTATACAATGTCGGGATGGATGTTTGGAAGTGCCATATCGCATTCAACTTTGCCCATGGATGTTTCAACACCGCAAAGCTTATCGCCGTTAAATAAGAACTTTTCGGCTCTACAGTTAAACCAGATTTCTCCGCCAAGTTCTCTGAATCTTTCAACCATGGCGGTTGCAAGCTCGTGAGAAGTGTGAGCGGGGATGTAGGCTCCCTTATTTACGTATCTTTGCATCATGGACGCATAGTGAATGAATGATAAATGGTTCATGTCAACGCCAAGGTATCCCCAGTATGTGGAAAGAATATCCTGACATTTTTGAGGCATTTTCATTGCCTTAAATACCTGGTTTACGGTGTAGGCGCCGGTTCTTAACATGTTTGGATAATTTGCCTTCATGACATTTGAATCCGCATGTCCCGCACACTTTGAAGTGTAGGAAGTTCCTTCTTTAATCTCGTTGTAGAGTTCAAAGAGTTCTTCCATTTTCTTTCTTGAACCGGGTACATAGTATTCCATCTTGTCTGTGAACTCTTTTTCCCCATGAGGCATTGTCACATCCATTGGTGTGCCGTCCGAATACTTAGAGATTACTCTGAAGCAATCGGGGCATTCTACCCAGTTTACCTTAACGCCCAGTTCATCAAACAATTCTCTGATTTCTCCGGGATTACTCTCGGATCCCACGTCACATAGTTCGTGGAGTGAAGGTTCGATTTCAAATCTTCCCCTTCTGAAACTTGTTGCACATCCTCCGGGCAGGTTATGCTGCTCGATAAGAAGTGTCTTTTTGCCCGCTAACTGCAGGCGGATGGCCGCGATTAAACCGGAATTTCCGGATCCCACCACAACCGCGTCATACTTTGCCATAGCTATACTCCTTTCTATACTTCTCTCCTTGAATTTCCCCAAGATTTATTATAGTTTTTGCATATATAAATATCAATTCATAATATTTTCTTTCTCTTTAAAAGGGCCAAGAAACCGCATAAAAAGGCATTTAAATATTTTTTTCAAAAACCCCTTGATTTTTTAAATGTAATCCCATATAATAGCAAAGTGCCGTTAAGAAAGGCCAATATTTATTGGGGTATCGCCAAACGGTAAGGCAACGGACTCTGACTCCGTCATTTCAAGGTTCGAATCCTTGTACCCCAGCTTTATCGAAGGGATGAATTATTCATCCCTTTTTGTTTTGCCAATTTACGTATTGTGTTTCTTAACTTACAAATTGATAGTTAGATAGTCTCGACCGCATCAATACTTCATGTTATATTAATTTTAAAGAAACCGTTCTTTTGGAGATTTTAATGTTTAAACTAGCAACCACTCAAACTTTATATATTGAAAAGCTTGTTGAATTCGGAGCATATCTTGTTCCTGAAGAATTAAAGGATAAGCCCGTTCCCTCTGCTAATGAGCACGTGCTTTTACCTAAAAAGGAACTTAAAGCAGGGGCAAAGAAAGGTGATTCAATTGAGGCTTTTGTATACCTAGATTCAAAGGATCGCCCCATTGCAACCACCGTTACTCCAAAGATTTCACTTCACAAAGTGGCTAAGCTAACGGTAAAGGAAGTTGGAAAAGTCGGAGCATTTTTAGACTGGGGGCTTGAAAAAGACCTTTTACTACCCTTTGCAGAGCAAACTAAAAGAGTCGCCGCAGGGGAAGATGTATTGGTGGCAGTTTATTTAGACAAGTCCGGAAGAATCTGCTCCACCATGAATGTGTATCCATATTTAGATAGCACTTCACCTTACAAAAAAGACGATAAAGTTACAGGCACAGTTTATGAAAGTAGCGATAACTTCGGAATGTTTGTAGCTATTGATGATAAATATCAAGGCCTTATTCCAAAGAAAGAATTATTTGGTAAGGTAGAAATCGGAGACACTGTTACCGCTCGTGTAACAGATGTAAGAAAAGACGGAAAAGTTAATTTAAGTATAAGAGACAAAGCGTATGCTTTAATTGAGAATGATTCGAAGAAGTTATTGGATATAATCAAATCTTACGACGGAGTTCTTCCATTTTCAGAAAAAGCTACCTCAGAAGTTATTTCAAGAGAAACCGGCATGAGCAAGAATGAATTTAAAAAGGCTGTCGGTCATTTGTACAAACAACACCTCATCACAATTTCGGATGAAGGCAAAATCCGCATGGTATAACCTGCCAAAAGGCATTATTATTCCTTCGGATTGCTTTCTTCGAACCTTGAAGGGATAAATAGTAGATGCTTGAAGAAAAGAGAATTACTGACAGAATTTCATATATTGTATCGGGAGAAGCCCCTCTTTCCGCTGAAGTAGGCGTAATCCGCGGAAACCTTTTCTTGTGGCTTTTCGATGTCGGAAACGGCGATGAAACCCTTAAAGCAATTCAAAACATTAACGGCGGAAGAAACATCGTTCTTTCCCATTTCCATAAAGACCACGTGGCAAACATGAACTACATGAAGTACCAAAAGGTTTATGCAAGCCCCTACACCTGCAAGCACTTAAAGCTTGAATCTGATTACATGGGTGAATTTAACATAGAAGACGGCGTTAAGATTCGTATTTTCGATCTTCCTTCTTCCCACGCCAAAGGCTGTGTTGCAATGGAAATCGACGGAACCTATTGCTTTGTGGGCGATGCAATTTACTCAGCCTCAAAAGACGGTAAG
>JAILCK010000284.1 GCA_024680435.1 Lachnospiraceae bacterium | reverse complement strand
CGAGCTTCTATCAGGAAGCATCTCAAAAGAATTAAAAGAAAAGCTTTTAAAAGCCGCAATCGATGAGCGCTTAACCTTTGTGGGCATGCTTTTAGACAAGGTAAAAGGTGAAACAAAGGATATCATCGAAAACCTTGACTGTCTTATGATAATTAAAGAGGAAGTTAAGAAAATAAGCGATAGTAAGGATATAAAGAAAGCTGTAAAAGAAGCTAAAAAGAGCCATGATGACTTTATTTTAAAGAAAAAGAAAGCAGGCACTCTTAATCAAAAAGAGTTGAGAGTGCAAAATAAGATAAAAGCGCTTCTTTCTTCCTTTGAAGAAGAAAAAGACGTAAGCGCTTCTTATAATGAAAGCGTAAAAGCGCTGAAAGATGCCACTTTAAAGGTAAAAGAACACATAGACAATTTCTTTAAGGCTGTAAACGAAATCTTTGGAGAAGATTCAAACGAAATGCTTGTAGCAGTTACGGAAATCACTCTTTCAGAAAGCTCATCAAGGTTTCTTGCATCATTTGGAAGCAGTGAATACGACACTTATCAAAAGAGATTAATGGTAAATGACAGAAAGCAGAATCTAAGAAAAGAAATACTTGAATTTATATGATAAATGTTAAAGCAGGGGGATTTACCCTTTTATTTGAAACTAAAGACGAAGAGGCTTCACTTACAGGATACGAAGGCCTTGATGCAAAGCTTGAAATCCCTTCATCCATTGAAGAGAACGGGAAAAAATACTACGTTACTTCAATCGATAAAAAGGCTTTTCTAGGCTGCAAAGGATTAAGAAAAGCCTATCTTCCAAATTCCGTTAAAACTATAGGAGACTGGGCTTTTTCTTTGTGCGTGCACTTAACAAAGTTTAGGGTAAGAGGTGACAAAAGCTGCATCGATTTTGGAAAGAACGTTTTTGAGGGATGCGAGAGGCTTAAAAGCATTAAGCTAAGCGATAACGCGGGAAAGACTCAGTATCTTTTGGCAGCTTTGGTAAATAAACTTCCGGCGCCCCTTCTATTGAGGGACAGTGACCTTGGAAGCAAGGCCTGGTACGAGCGTTTTGACATAAGCTTAAAGGCTTTTCTTTCTCAGGAAGACATTGATGGTTACTCTGACAGGGCTCTTTGCGGGGAAGAAGATATTTCCTATGACGGCATTGGCTCCGTTGACGGAGAACTATTGGGAGAAAGCAAGGAATACCTTAAGGAAGTGGGGAAAGCTAAGTCTGAGCTTTGCTTTTTGAGGCTAAAAAACAGCGATCACTTATCAAGTGATTCAAAAGCTACCCTTGAAAAGTACATTTTAGACCACTCCTTTAACACAGAAAATAAGGCCGCCTGGTTTCTTTTAAAAGAAGATTACCCTGAGGATTTAGACTATCTAAAGCTTTATATAGATATTACGGATCCTTCAAAAGAAGAAACCGATGCCCTTTTAAAGGATATGGGTGACAAAATGGCGCAGGCTAAGGCCTACTTAATAGAAAGAAGCAGTTCGCAAAACAAAACGGATGAATTTTTTGACGGACTTTTATTATAAAACTTGAAGTTTCTTTTGATGTGATATAATATTAATCGGGATTGTTAAAAAATTAACCTAATAGTTTTGAAAGGTAAATTATGAGAGGAATTAATACTTCGGTAAACGATTTAAGAAGAAAAGTGTATGCGGAAGTCGCAAGACTTTCCTATGAATATGAAGACGGCGACCTTCAAAAGAAGATGCCCGAAATTCCCTACAGAGTTATTCCCGGGGAAGTAAGCGTGTACAGAGATTCGGTTTTTTTGGAAAGAGCCATTGTTAGAGAAAAGGTACGTATGGCAATGGGACTTCCCGCTAGAACCGCAGCTGAAGAAGCGCCGGTTTATCAGGGCGCGGAAGAGTGCGTTAAGCCTGAAAAATACTATCAGCCGCCTCTTATCGACGTAATTAAGTTTGCTTGTCACGCTTGCCCGGACAATAAGATAATGGTTACCGAAGGCTGTCAGGGATGCCTTGCTCACCCTTGTAAAGAAGTTTGCCCTAAGGGGGCAATTGAAATAAAGAACGGTAAATCCGTTATAGATGAAAGCAAGTGTATTAAGTGCGGAAGATGCTTATCCGTATGCCCTTACGGAGCAATCATTAAACTTGAGCGCCCCTGCGCGAAGGCCTGCGGCATGAATGCCATTAAGTCGGATGAATACGGAAGAGCAGAAATCGATACAGAAAAGTGTGTATCCTGCGGCATGTGCTTTGCAAACTGTCCTTTCGGTGCAATTACCGATAAAGCTCAGATTTTCCAGCTTATTCAGGCTATAAGAAGTGAAGTGCCCGTATATGCAGCCATTGCACCTGCTGCCACAGGCCAGTTCGGACCTGACTTTACACCCGAAAAAATGCGCCCCGCCTTTAAGGCACTTGGCTTTGAAGACGTTGTGGAAGTGGCAATCGGCGCAGACCTTTGTACAATCGAAGAAGCAAAAGACTTTGTAAACGAAGTTCCCGATAAGCTTCCATTCATGGCTACATCCTGTTGCCCTGCTTGGAGCGTTATGGCAAAGAAATTATTCCCGGAATACGCAAACTGCATTTCCATGGCTCTTACCCCCATGGTACTTACGGGACGTTTAATAAAGAAAGAACACCCCGGATGCCTTGTGGCATTTATTGGTCCATGTGCCGCAAAGAAACTTGAAGCAAGCAGAAAATCAATCAGAAGTGATATCGATTTCGTGCTTACCTTCGAAGAAGTAATGGGCATGTTTGAAGCTAAGGAAGTTGATTTTAAATCACTTCCCGATGATGATACAATGCACGGAGCAAGCGGAGACGGAAGAGGATTTGCAGTAAGCGGAGGCGTTGCTAACGCTGTTGTAAACTGTATTCACGAAATGTATCCCGATAAAGAAATTAAAGTTGCGGCGGCAGAGGGCCTCGCTAACTGCAGAAAGTTACTTGCTCAGGCAAAGGCCGGAAAATATAACGGATATTTGCTTGAAGGTATGGCTTGTCCCGGAGGCTGTATAGCAGGCGCCGGCACCATTCAGCCTATTGCAAAATCAGCGGCATCCGTTGCAAAACATAAGGCTGTTTCCACAAACGCTCATGCAACTGCGAGTCAGTATAAAGAGCTTTTGGAAGCTATAGACGAAACATATAAAAACAAACCCGAATAAATCATAAAGGAAAACGCTATGAGATTATTGTTAACAGCGGCAGTTTTGCCGGGGCTTTTTATCATGTATTACGTATACAAAAAAGACTGGGTGGAAAAAGAACCCATGGGGCTTATTGTTAAGCTTTTGGTATTCGGAGCCATATCCGTAGTGCCTGCGATTCTTTTGGAACTATTAGGATCCTTTGTAGTCTACGGTGGCATTGATGAGCCTTCCGTTGTCACTAAAACCCAGGTCTTTTTAGATAATTTTGTGGTGGTGGCGGTTTCTGAAGAGCTTTGTAAGTACATTTTCTTAAAGAAGATTACATGGAAGCATCCCGCCTTTGACTATCGCTTTGATGCAATAGTTTATTCGGTAAGTATAAGCATGGGATTTGCAATCTTAGAAAACATTATGTATGTATTGGATCACGGGTTAAGCGTTGCCCTAACAAGGGCCCTTATTTCAATTCCCGGGCATGCATGCTTTGCCGTAACAATGGGTGTTTTCTACGGGCAGGCTAAGCTAAATGAAAGGCTTGAAAACAGGAAAGCCATGAAGACAGATCTCTTTATGGCAGTGTTCTTACCCGTACTCATGCATGGTTTCTTTGATTTTTGCTTATCTTGTGATTCGGGCTTATATACCGCACTGTTTTACGTCTTTATTATAGCGGCCGATATCGTCTGCCTACGTGTGATAAAGAACTTTTCAAAGAAAGATTATTCAATATAGAAAATTAAAGCCCGCTAATTTGCGGGTTTTATTATTTGAGAATTTGCAAAAAGAAACTATACTTATCTTAAGTTAATCAACCGTGAGGAGGGAGATAATGAAGTTATACATTCAACAAAAGGTTTTTAGCTTAAATGACAAATTCAACGTTTATGATGAAAATGAAAACGTTGTTTTTAAATGCGAAAGCGAGCTTTTAAGCTTAGGAAAAAAACTTTATGTTTATAACAATCGCGACGAGGAAGTAGCCTTTATAAGGCAGGAACTTTTAACCTTTCTTCCTAAGTTTTCAATCGAAAGAAACGGAATTGAAGAAGCTGTGGTTAAAAAAAGATTCACACTTTTATCACCTGAATACGATGTTATGGGATATGGTTGGAGTGTAACGGGAGATGTTTTCGGACACGAATACAGCATTTATGATATGTGCGGAAACGAGATAGCCACTGTTTCAAAGGCATGGCTTTCATGGGGAGATTTTTACGAAATAGATTATTCGGATCATGCGGACCCTTCAAAAGTCCTTTGCGTTGTGCTTATTATAGACGCAATAAAGGCCGCAAGTAATGCGGCCGCAAATTAAAAACTTATTTATCTGAAATAAGGAAATGTCCTTTGGAACTTTTCTTAACCTGATATAAAGCATCATCAGCAGTTTTGATGGTGCTTTTTATTGATATTCCGGGTTTTAATTCGCAAATACCTCCGGATACATGCAAAGAAATGTCTAAATCAACTTTAGAAAGCTTTTTGTTTATTTTCTTTAGCTTTTCAAGAGTCTGTTTGCAATCGGAGTTTGATAAAATCAAGAATTCGTCTCCTCCGTATCTAAAGAGCTCTCTGTCTCTAAAGTTTTCTCTTAAACTTGAAGTGATTACAAGCAATGCGTCATCGCCAACTAAATGGCCCTTAGTATCGTTTATTCCTTTAAAATCATCAATATCCAAAAGGGCAACGCTCTTTACGTCTTTAAAATCCCCTGCCGAAATACGGTCATTTAATGCATTTCTGTTTGCAATGGAAGTAAGTCCGTCACGCTTTGCAAGGTTTGTAAGCTTTGCTTCCAAGATAAAGGAGTTATAAGAAAATCTAAAGTGCCTCATTATTACGGTGATTGTTACAACACCGAAAATAATAATGTTTGCCTGAGCTGTAGAAAATTTTCCCTCAGCGATTACGGTAACGGCCATCAGTGCAAGAGTATCACACAGCACCACCACTGACTGAAATATGGGGTCTAAGAGTAAAAAGAAAGAAACCGACATGATTGTGGTGACGGCTACTATGGCAGAGCCTTTGTGCAAAATATCAAGGCTTGAAATGGCTACGCCCCAGCAGGTTACAAGAAGATAGTAAAAGTTTGCGTAAGAAATAACTCCGTGATATGATTTCGTCTTTTCAAAATGTATAAATAAAATGTCTCCGATCATGGAAAACAAAAAAAGAATTGCGTATAAAGAAAGATAGTATACAGCTCTTGGGTTCTTTAAGTTAAAAGCCAAAAGCCCGATTATAAACATGCAAAGCTCGATGGATGCAAGCACGCGCAAAATAGTGTGGATGGTCTTTGATGTTTTTTCTAAGGTAAGAGCAACAAATTCCTTCGATGTCAAATGTGCATCGGAAAAAAGATAGTTTCTTAATTTTGAAAACATAATCTAACCTCTGAATTTAAAAGGGTTAAAAGTGTCTGTGGGCGGCAGGTGAGTGAGGCGCCGCTTTTAAGTAGTTTTTGTTTCTTCTGTTAGGATCCGGATAATCGTTTGGAATAGGGCCTCCCAAAAGGTATCTTGGGTGATTCCTTCTTCTTTTTACCCTAAAGCCTCTTAAGCCAAGCACAAGGCAAAATCCGAATATTGCAATTATAAACAGAGTCATTTTTATGCCCCTTTTTCTTTTTACATTTCACCTTACTATATCATCTTAGGGTTAACTAAAGCAACCTGACTATAATTTTAAGGCAACTTCTTTGCTTTAATGTGCAAAAAGTTCTTTGAATTTGCCTAAAAACTTGTTATTATAGAGGATATGTTAAAAGAAAACGGAGGACTATGATGAGAACTAAAATTAAAGAGCTGTTCAGAAACACATCTGAATATGCTTCCAAAGAAGTGACCATCTGCGCTTGGGTACGTACAAACCGCGCACAGGCACAGTTTGGATTCCTTAATGTAAACGACGGATCGTTTTTTGAAAATTTACAGGTGGTTTACGCACAGGAACTTAATAATTTTGAAGATGTCTCTAAGATTAGAGTCGGAGCCAGCGTAAAGGTGGTAGGTACATTGGTGCTTACTCCCGAAAACAAGCAGCCCTTTGAACTTAAGGCAAAAGAAGTAACACTTCTTGGCGACTGCCCTGAAAATTATCCGATTCAGCCTAAGCGTCATACCAGAGAATATCTTCGTACGGTAGCGCATCTTCGTCCCAGAACAAACCTCTTTTCGGCAGTGTTCAGAGTAAGATCCGTAGCTGCCATGGCGGTTCATACATACTTTCAGGACAGAGGATATGTATATGTACATACTCCTTTGATTACAGGAGCCGACTGTGAAGGTTCCGACCAGATGTTTAAGATTACAACCTTAAACATGAACGACCTTCCCAAAACCGAAGACGGTAAGGTTGATTTTTCAAAAGACCTTTTTGGTAAGCAGTCATTTATTACAGGTTCCGGACAACTTCAGGGCGAAACATTTGCCATGGCTTACGGTGACATTTACACCTTCGGACCTACATTCAGAACAGAAAACTCAAACACTCAGACTCATGCAAACGAATTCTGGATGATCGAGCCCGAAATGGCATTCTGTGATTTGGAAGGCCTTATGGATATCGAAGAAGAGATGCTTAAGTTCGTGGTTAAATATGTAATGGATAAGTGTCCCGAAGAAATCGAATTCTTTGATAAGTTTGTTTCAAACGGCTTAAAGGATAAGCTTAACGGTATCATCAATGCCAAGTTTACAAGAATCAAGCATCATGATGTTATCGATATTTTAAAGAAAGCGGACGTTAAGTGGGAATTTGAGCCCGACTACGGCGAAGATATTGCAAAAGAGCACGAAAAGTACATCGTTGATTACTTTAACGGACCTGTATTTGTTACAGACTGGCCCAAGGATATAAAGGCTTACTACATGAAGGTTAACCCTGACGGAAAGACTGTTGCGGCAGTTGACTTGCTTGTTCCCCAGGCAGGAGAACTTATGGGAGGAAGCCAAAGAGAAGAAAACTTAGACGTTTTACTTAAGAGAATGGATGAAATGGGAGTAGATAAGGAAGGCATCGACTGGTACCTTGACACAAGAAGATACGGCGGATGCATCCACTCAGGTTTCGGTATGGGCTTTGAACGTTTGATTATGTACTTAACAGGCGTTGAAAACATAAGAGACGTAATCCCTTATCCCAGAACACCCAAGTCTTGCGATTTCTAAGAAGGGTACATAGGAGCAAAAATGGAAAACAATAAAAAGATTATTTTAACCGGAGACCGTCCTACGGGAAGGCTTCATATCGGACACTATGTAGGTTCTTTAAGAAGAAGAGTGGAGCTTCAAAATTCCGGAGAGTTTGATGAAATAAACATTCTTATCGCTGATGACCAGGCGTTAACAGACAATGCCGACAACCCCGGAAAAATCCGCGATAACATTATAAATGTTGTGCTTGATTATCTTTCGGTAGGCCTTGATCCAAACAAGGTAACAATGTGCGTGCAGTCACAGTTACCTGCCCTTCATGCACTTACCTTTTACTACATGAACCTTGTTTCAACAGCAAGGCTTTCACGTAACCCTACCGTTAAATCAGAAATTCAGATGAGAGGCTTTGCGGACGAAGGGCTTCCCACAGGTTTCTTTACCTATCCTATTTCACAGGCAGCAGACATTACAGCCTTTGATGCAAACGTTGTTCCTGTAGGTGAAGACCAGCTTCCCATGATTGAGCAGACAAGAGAAATCGTAGAAAAGTTTAACAGAATCTACGGTGACACCCTTGTACTTCCCACAGCCGTTATTCCTTCAAATGCCAGCGAAAGAAGACTTCCCGGCGTTGATGGTAAGGCAAAGATGAGTAAGTCCCTTGGAAACTGTATTTTCTTAAGCGATTCATCAAAGCAGATTAAGGATCAGGTAAACAAAAAGATGTTTACAGACCCTCAGCACTTAAAAATCGAAGATCCCGGCCACTTGGAAGGAAACATGGTATTTGCATACCTTGACGCATTCTGCAATGACGATCATTTCAAGGAATATCTTCCCGAATATGCAAACCTTGATGAATTAAAGGCTCATTACACTCGCGGAGGCTTAGGAGACGGCACATGTAAGAAGTTCCTTATAAATGTGCTTGAAGAAACCTTATCCCCCATAAGAGAAAGAAGAGCAAAGTGGGAAAGCGATATTGATTCGGTTTACGATATCATCGCTGAAGGAAACAAGAAAGCAAGAGAAAAGACAAACGCTACTCTTCAAAGAGTTCAAAGCGCCATGAGAATCGATTACTTTAA
>JAILCK010000278.1 GCA_024680435.1 Lachnospiraceae bacterium | reverse complement strand
CTATATGTTGTGAAGCTCTTTTATTTTTAAGCAATAAAAAACACCCCGCAGGGTGTTTTTTATAAAGCTTTGATTGTATCAACAACTTCCTCGTAATCCTTTTTGATTCGCTCCATATTTCCCGAATCATAATCAAGGCTTCCGGCTCTGAATACTTCCGTTATTTCTTTCATTTCAAGATATAAACGATTAAGCCCAAGATTTGCGGTTACACCTTTAAGTGCATGCGCCGCGTCAAATGCTGCCGAAGCATCTTTTGAATCTATGGCCTCAAACATACCGTTATAGTTTTTATCCTGAAGAAGCTTTCCTAAGCATCTTAAATAAAGCTCTTCGTTATCAACAAATCGCTCTAATGTTTCTTCAAGATCAACTCCCAAAGATTCAAGTTTAGTTTTTTGTTCTAATGTCATATCTCTCCTCCAATTTCAATTAATTCTATTGCAGGATAATTTACAAAAAATTAAAAGAAAGATAAATCGACTGCCCCTATAATAGGAGCAGTCGAAATGTTGGTCTACAAATTAAGCATCAATGTTACTTTCAGCAACTTTGCTTGCTCTTTCTTTAACCTGTGCATCCTGAATATCACTGGGTGCCTGTTCGTAGCGGTCAAATTCATATTCATATTCACCGCGTCCGCCGGTCATTGAACGAAGGTCTGTACAATAGCCAAACAAGCTCATCATAGGAACGGATGCTTCAATAATCTGTCTTCCTCCCGCAACAGGTGTCATGCCAAGCACTCTGCCTCTTCTCTTGTTTAAGTCACCCATTACATCACCTGTGTAAGAATCGGGAACATTTACCTTTAAGCTTACGATAGGCTCAAGTAAGATGGGACCTGCTTCCATGAAGCCTTTCTTAAATGCCTGAGTTGTAGCAACCTTAAATGCCATTTCCGAAGAATCTACAGGGTGATAAGAACCATCATACAAAACTGCTTTAACACCAACAACGGGATAAGCTGCCAAAGGTCCTCTTAATACAGATTCCTGTAATCCTTTTTCTACTGCCGGGAAGTAGTTCTTGGGAACTGCGCCACCCACAACTTCTTCTTCAAATACGTAAGGAACGGTAATGTCATCAGCAGGTGAGAAACGCATCTTAACGTGACCGTACTGACCATGACCGCCTGACTGCTTTTTGTATTTATATTCAACATCTGATTTTTTCTTAATGGTTTCTCTGAAGGCTACCTTCGGCTTTTCAAGAGTGATTTCAACCTTGTATTCATTTTTAAGAATTGATGTAACGATATCAAGGTGCATATCGCCCATACCATAAAGAAGTGTCTGGCCGTTATCTGAGTCATTAACGTTCTTTAAGGTTAAGTCTTCATGCATCATCTTCTGAAGTGCCTGGCTTATCTTATCCACATCCTGCTTATTAACAGGGCGATATCTCATGTAAGTATAAGGCTTTGAGATTTCAAACATACCATACTTAATGGGGTTAGCCTTTGTGGAAAGTGAATTTCCGGTTCTTGCTCCCGTAAGTTTTGCAATGGCGCCTAAGTCACCTGCATGAAGTTCAGGTACTTCAACAGCCTTACCGCCCTGCATGGTATATAATTTTGAAACCTTTTCTTCAATGTCTTTATCTAAGTTATAAATGGAGTCATCGGCTTTAAATACACCGGAGCAAACCTTTATAAGGGAATACTTTCCGATGAAGGGATCTACGATTGTCTTAAATATAAATGCTGATTTAGCCTTTGAGAAATCGTAGTTAGCTTCAAAGATATCATTATTCTTCATGCTCACGCCTGCAATCTTACAGTTCTCGGGAGAAGGAAGATATTTAACGATATCGTCTAAAAGTGTGTAAATACCGTAGCAAAGAAGGCTTGAGCCCATTGTCATGGGAACTACTGAGCCATCAATAACGTTGGTACGAAGTGCAGATCTGATTTCCGCATCAGAGAAGGTTTCTCCTGCGAAATATCTTTCCATAAAATCTTCACTTGTTTCAGCAACCGTTTCCATCAAAGTATCACGATATTGCTGTAAGTTTGCCTTTGAATACTCGGGAACGGGAATTTCTACCGCGTCCTTTCCCTGCCATTTGTTACCTGTTTCGGAAATAACGTTTACGTATCCAATAAGCTTTTCGTTTTCTCTGATAGGTAAGTGGAAAGGAGCCATTCTCTTTCCGTACTTCTCTGTCATTGTTTCAAGTACATTTTTAAATGATGCATTGTCGACATCCATATCGGTAACAAATACAAATCTGGGAAGTTTATGCTTTTCGCAAAGATCCCACGCTTTTTCTGTACCTACTTCAAAACCGGATTTACCGGAAACTACTATAATAGCAGCATCGGCAGCCGCAACAGCTTCTTCAACTTCACCGACAAAATCAAAGTATCCGGGAGTATCAAGCAAGTTAATTTTAACGCCTTCCCATTCAAGAGCTATAAGAGAGGTATTAATTGAAAACTGTCTTTTCTGTTCTTCTTTTCCGAAGTCACTCAAAGTGTTCTTGTCTTCTACCTTGCCCATTCTGGATGTGAGACCTGCGAGATATGCCATAGCTTCGGCAAGACTCGTCTTTCCACAACCACCATGTCCCAGCAAAACGACATTTCTGATTTTGTCCGTTGTGTAAACATTCATAGCCTATTCCTCCAATGTAAGTCGTTTGAGCTTGATTGTTCAAATCTTCCAAAGAATTCATTGAAAAATCAAAGCTCATGTATATATTTTACAAGACACATTGGAAGTTTACAAGCAAATTGTGCAAAAGTGTGTCAAAAATATTTATATTTACACGCAAGTCAGCAGTTTGTCGAAAAAGTTGTTAAATTGTCAATCAAAATGTCTTTTAAGAACACAAAAAAAGAGACTGCATTTGCAGTCTCTTAATTAAGCTTATATTATTCTGCCGTCTGGTCTTCTACAGTCTGATATGTTTCGATTCTGGCTGCATCCATTTCAGGCATTCCGATAAAGATTGCACCATACGCATAACCCTCATCGCACTTTTCAATTCTTACTATTTCAACAAAAGCATGTAACACTTCTTTTGTCCAGATTGTAAGATAAGCTTCATAAACTCCACCGATTGAAAGAGCCTTCTTTGAGATGAATCCGACACCTGTTTTGGAAACATCGGTAACATCAATGGAAGCTTCCTCAACTCTTGAGCCGTCCAATCTTTTTAATATAATTTTCGAAAGAAGCTCTGTACGCTTGCTTTTTCTCTTTTCTTCCATATTAACCCTCCACTATTCAAGAAAACTCTAAATTTATTTTATCCAATAAAAATATTTCTGTAAATAGAAAGATGATAGTCAAAAGCTTAGTGAATAAACATTGCATCCCCAAAACTAAAGAAACGATAATCCATAGAAACAGCAGTTTTATAAGCGTTGAGAATGTTTTCTCTTCCTGTAAGTGCGGCAACAAGCATAATCAAAGTAGATTCCGGAAGATGGAAATTTGTAATAAGGCAATCAAGCACTTTAAACTTGTATCCGGGATAAATAAAAATCTCGGTATTATCGGAGCCTGCTCTTACAATTCCGTTTTCATCGGAAGCACTCTCTATTGTTCTGCAGCTTGTGGTGCCGACACAGATTACCCTTCCGCCCGCTTTCTTTGTGGCGTTTATTTCATCTGCAGCTTCTTTTGTTACCTGATAAAACTCTGAGTGCATATGATGGTTTAAAATGTTTTCTTCCTTTACGGGCCTAAAGGTTCCAAGGCCTACATGTAAGGTAACAAAAACAGTTTTAACACCCATTTCTCTTATTTCATCAAGAAGCTCATTTGTAAAATGAAGCCCTGCGGTAGGTGCCGCAGCGGAGCCTTCATACTTTGCATATACTGTCTGATAGCGATTTCTGTCTTGAAGCTTATGAGTGATATAAGGTGGAAGGGGCATTTCGCCAAGCTTATCAAGGATTTCTTCAAAAATGCCTTCATAGTTAAACTTAATGATTCTGTTTCCTTCGTCTTCTATACCTATAACTTCAGCCGTAAGCAAACCGTTACCAAATTCAATTATCTGTCCTATTCTTGCCTTTTTACCGGGCTTTACCAAAGTTTCCCAGGTATCCGCATCACGTCTCTTTAATAAAAGGACTTCGATAACGGCTCCTGTATCTTTTCTTGTGCCCATTAAGCGGGCGGGGATAACCTTAGTGTTGTTAAGCACAAGGCAATCTCCGGGCTTAAGGTATTGTTTAATATCGTAAAAATGCTTATGTTCCATCTCCCCTGTCTTTTTATCAAGCACCATAAGTCTTGAATCGGACCTTTTAAGTAAAGGGTCTTGAGCAATCAATCTTTCGGGAAGATCGTAATAATAATCTGATTTTAAAATCTGTTCCATATCAAAAATTACATTCCGGGTGCGTTAAGAAATGCCATATAGCCTCTCATTGTTTCAAATACGTCAGCTTTGCTTGTGCATTCGTAAGGAGCATGCATATTAAGTACGGGAATACCTGCATCGATAACGTTCATGCCATACTTAGCCATAAGGTAAGCGATTGTTCCGCCACCGCCAAGATCCACTCTTCCAAGCTCTGCAAACTGATAAATAACCTTTGCATCATCCATAATCTTTCTGATGTATCCAATGTATTCTGCATTTGCATCGTTAGAGCCAGACTTACCTCTAGAACCTGTAAACTTATTAAATACCATACCCTGTCCCATGAATGCTGCATTCTTCTTTTCAAATGCTGAATCATAAGAAGGATCGTAAGCAGCTGATACGTCTGAAGAAAGCATTGTTGAATTTGAAAGGCATCTTCTAACCTTTAATTCGCTGTAATCACCTTCAAGATTAACCATTTCTGCAATGATATTTTCAAAGGACTGTGATGCCATACCTGTAGCACCGACACTTCCAATTTCTTCTTTATCTGTCAAAATACAGCAAGCTGTTCTCTTTACATTGGGAGTAACAAGCATTGCATATAAAGATGTGAAAGCACAAGATCTGTCATCCTGACCGTAAGCTAAAATCATGCTCTTATCAAAGCCTGCTTCTCTTGCCTTGCCTGCAGGAACCACTTCAAGTTCTGCTGAAAGAAAATCTTCTTCTTCAACATCGTATTCATCCTTTAAAAGCTTTAAAAGCATAGCCTTAACGGGATCTTTTTCTTTATTTTCTTCTTTATCTGTCTTCTTTGAGTTATTTATAACTAAAGGCTTGTTACCAACGATAATATCCAAAGCTTCACCTTCGATAACCTTTGCAGCCTTCTTTTCAAGTTGTTCCTGAGAAAGGTGGATTAAAAGGTCTGATACAAAGAAAACGGGATCGTCTTCATCTTCACCAACTGAGAGTTCAACTGTTGTTCCGTCTTTCTTTATTACAACTCCGTGCAAAGAAAGGGGTTGAGCAACCCACTGGTATTTCTTGATGCCGCCGTAATAGTGAGTATCAAGGAAAGCAAAACCGCCGTTTTCATATACAGGATAAGACTTAATATCAATACGGGGTGAATCAATGTGCGCGCCAAGGATATTCATACCCTTTTCCAAAGGTTCTTCACCAATATTGAAAAGCACAATTGATTTATTCATCACAACAGAGTAAACCTTATCGCCCTTCTTTAAGCCTTTCTTTTTCTTAACGGCTTCTTCAAACTCAACATAACCTGACTTTTCTGCCAAATTAACAATAACATTGACAGCTTCTCTTTCTGTCTTAGCGTTATCAAGGAAATCACGGTATTCCTTATTAAAAAGGTCACATTCACGAATCTGTTTTGTGGAATAGCTTTCCCACACATTTTTTCTTTCCATAAACTAACTCCTATCTTTATATTTATTTAAAACTAATTACAATTTATGCCTTAATTAGAATACACTGAAGGCCTTAATTTATCAATACTAATCTTCTTCTAAGCTCTCCAGCTGTCCCTTTATACTCTTTAAATTTTTATCTTCGTGAAAAGCTAAAATAACTGGCCTAAAATATCTGTTTAAATTATGTCCCAAGAAAAGAATGAACATATCAAAGTATAGCCACACAAGCAAAATTATGATTGTTGTAAAGTTTCCGTATATGCTAAAGGCATTAAATCTGTCTACGTAAAAAGAAAACAGGTATGAAAAACCGGTCCATGCCAAAGATGAAACAAGAGCTCCCGGGAAAACCTCTCTGAATTTATGCCTTTTACAGGGTAAAAGAGCATAGCATAAGCACACAATAACAGTCATTAAAACAATGGATATAAGTGACCTGAAATTTACAAGAACATTAAATACATTTGAAAGATTTGGGAAATGATCAAACAAAAGACTCTTTATAAAATTTCCGCATACCACCAAAAGTAATAATGCTATGATGCCAATTAAAAAAATAAGCGTATACAAAGAAGCCAATATTCTTACAATAAGACCATTTCTTTTATCAACATTTCTGTCGATTGCATTAAGACCTAAGACAAGTGAATTAATTCCTTTTCCCGCAGACCAAAGCATGGCAATGGCGGTAACGGAAACAAGGCCTGCAGAACGTTTGGGCACCTCTTCTAAAACTGCCAAAAGCATTGTACCGGTTCCTGCCGGAAATTCTTTTAAAATAAGATCTGATAGTAGGCCCGAATCTGCCGGTGTATATGGCAATATGGCCAAAAGAAGCATAATTAAAGGAATCAAGGATAAAAATATAAAGAAAGCGCAACTTGATGCGTATGAACTGATGTTATCTTCTCTGATTTGTTTACCAAGGTTTGAAAGAATCTTAAATAGTCTTTTCATACTCTTCACCAAAGTTAAAAAAGCAGCCATAAAAGCCGCTTTTTTTAAATGCCCCGAAATGCCGACTCTTTTTTGACTCCTAGAACGAATCTAGGTGGGTGACCGCATACATGCTTCTGCCTTCCATTGCAAGATGGCCTGACATCTACATGAGGATATAGGAATCCCGTTTAAAGTAACTGTAGGTTCAAAATTAAGAATCGCACACCTCAGGTTATGATTATATTAACATAATTCCTATGAATAATCAACACATACAAGGCAAAGGCCACATGCAGGAGCCGTTTCTCCCGCTTCTTTTCTGTCTTTGTTTGATAAAAGAGTAAGCATGTTTTCAGGAGACCTTTTCTTAAAACCAACCTCTAAAAGAGTGCCTGTAAGTATCCTTACCATATGCTGCAAGAAACCTGTTCCGTGATATGTAAAGGTAAGATAATCACCTTTCTTTTCTATCAATATCTTATCTACAAGCCTTACTGTTGACTTTTTCATCCTGGGATTAGAACAAAAGGCTGCAAAATCGTGCTCTCCCATTAAGTATTCGGATGCTTTTTTCATTAATTCAATATCCGGAACCGTATCTAGGGCATATACATATTTTCTGTCAAATACAGGCTTTGTGGGACCGATGTAACAAGTATAGCAATAAGTTTTACCTGTAGCATTATAGCGGGCATGAAATCTGTCTGAAGCTATCTTTACTTCATTAACACATATGTCCTCCGGAAGATATGTATTTAAGTAATCAAGAATCTCTTTTTCAGATAGATTGGTATCAAG
>JAILCK010000273.1 GCA_024680435.1 Lachnospiraceae bacterium | reverse complement strand
AATCTTTAATGCAATAAAGCGATTTTTCCTTTTAGAAAGCTCGTTTCTTCGGCATTTTTGCTCCTTGACGCTTAACCTGTTACATATTATATTTTTTCTATAAATTAAATAATTGGCTAGGGGAGCATTTGCTGAGACTGAAGATTTTCTTCTATACCCTCATCACTTGAACCGGATAATACCGGCGTAAGGAAGCATTGTACTTTTCTTTACCATCCCCTCCATGTTTATTCAAGGAGGTTTTTTTATGAACACATTTCTTTCACACGAGGACGGATACTTCGCCCTCACCAAAGCCGGAACATGGGCTTTAATCATTCTTGCAGTATTGCTCGTTGTATTGGTTGCCTTTCTTAAAGGTAAAAAGACAGAAGAAGCAAAATCTGTTTTCTCTGTTCGTCAGCTTGTTTTCTCAGGTTTATCCCTTGCATTGGCTTTCGCTCTTTCATACGTTAAGCTTTTCAAAATGCCCTGGGGCGGTTCCGTTACTCTTTGCTCAATGTTATTTGTAGCATTGATTGGTTACTGGTACGGACCTAAGATTGGCTTTATTGCAAGCTTTGCTTACAGTATTTTACAGTTTGTTCAAGACGGCGGTTCTTATGTGCTTTCACCCATGCAGGTTATTTTCGATTATTTCCTCGCATTCACACTTCTTGGTTCATCCGGTTTCTTCTCAAAGAAGAAAAATGGCCTCATCGTTGGCTTTATCGTAGCTGCAATGTTAAGAGCTTTGAGCCAATCAATCGCAGGTTACATCTACTGGATGGAATACATGCCTGATAACTTCCCGAAGAACCTTGCACCTATTTACCCTATTGCTTACAACTACTCATTCGTTTTAGTAGAAGTCGTAATTACAGTTGTTGTGTTACTTCTTCCCCCTGTTAAGAAAGCATTTGCTTATACATCAAAGCTTGCTAACGGAGAGACAAACTAAAGAATGTACAACAAAAAAGCTTGGTAGTGTCACTACCAAGCTTTTCTTTTTATTCTTTTAATGTCCCATCCAAATTGTATTCTTTCTTTTCAACCAAGATATAATCTTCTTTTTCTTCGTCATACTCATAATATGAGTATTCTATTTCCAAAAACTTATCTTCTGTATAAATATATTTTTTATTAAAACGACTTGCTGCGCTGGATTGACCACCACCTTTTAGGCATTTTTCTTCCGGATAAAGCTTGTAATTTGGTATATTCTCAAATGTCTTTTCATATCGATAACCACCATCTTCGTATAGATAAGCAGAATATTTCATGTATCCATGTACACCGGCATAACCTAAAAAAATTAGAATATCCTTTTCATTATCAAAATTTACATTTTCATATTTTACGTTAAAATCACAAGCATCCCACACATACCTATCTGAATCAAGAGGATCGTTTTTTGACGGGTAAGTAACTTCAAACCACTTAATTTCATCCTTTTTAACAAATATATAATCACGCAAATGAGCATACTCATCTATTTCTAATTCTGCTCTTTCTATTGCAACACGAAAAACTTCTCCTTCAACAATCCATTCTGTTTTTTCAATTCTTTGATTCCATGGAACATCAACAACACTATTTACAATTGCTTCAAACTCGGGATTATCAATTTCTATATGATTATCACCCAATACCTCTTTTCCATATTCTCCGTTTGACAGAATTAACTCAATAGATTGTAACTCATTCCAAGGCTGATGTCTGGCCCACCATAAATCCCTATACTCTCCAACTTTCAGATTCCATGTCCAATAATCAAGCTCATCCTCGTCATTACAGTAAAAATAGTCCCCTTCACCTCTTTTACTATCAAGTATTCGTCCATTTACCCTATCTTTCCATCCCCAACTAAACTCAACATAGGGATTTTTGTTTTCGTCAAAGGCAATGAATTGTTCATGAACCTGTGTCGGTTCATATTCAATAGTCTCTGTATGAACACCCTTCATCCCTTTGTAATCTACGATTTCATCCGCACTTGTTCCTTCATAGAAAATAATTCTACTCTTATTATCTAGTAGATATACTTTATCATCCGTTTTAAAAGCTATTTCTTTTTCTTCATCGCCGCATACATCTGCTCGAGTATAATAATTTGTCTCGCCTGTTAAAAGTGTCTCCAGTTTTATTCTTTCTCCGCCATAAATTACGTATTCATAATCATCATATTCATATAAATTCGACGTGTTATTATCTGAAACAGAAATGTCGTTATACTCTTTTTCCTGATTCGTAGAAATTTCACTTTCTTCTATAGCGCTACCTACTTCCTCATTTTCCCCATTGCTTGTTGAGCAGCCCGAAAAAATACTGATAAACAACAAGATTATAATTGCTTTCCCAATTCTTTTTCTCATTTTGTCCCCTCTCAATAGTCTAAGTCTCTTGAATTATACTATAACAAATAAAAAAACTCATCGCTTTTATGCGATGAGTTTTCCTTTTCTTTTATCTATTACTATTTCTTCTTAATTCCAAGTACCTTGTTTGTGATGATACCAAGGATTAATGCACAAGCAACTTCTGTGATTGTTACAGCGCCGAAGCTTACAACGAATCCGCCGATACCTGCGATAAGGATAACTGATACTGTAAATAAGTTTCTGTTATCGTTTAAGTCTACATCCTGAATCATCTTAAGACCTGATACTGCGATGAATCCGTAAAGTGCAACACACACACCACCCATTACACAAGAAGGAATGGTTGAAAGGAATGTTACAAAAGGTGCAAAGAATGAAGCAACTACTGCGATTACGGCTGTTGTAAGAATTGTTACAACTGAAGCATTTCCTGAAATAGCTACACAACCAACTGATTCTCCGTATGTTGTGTTGGGACATCCACCAAAGAATGCACCTACCATTGAGCCAACACCGTCACCAAGTAATGTTCTGTGAAGACCGGGCTCTTCAAGCAAGTCTGATTCAATGATTGAAGATAAGTTCTTGTGGTCTGCAATGTGCTCTGCAAATACTACAAATGCTACGGGAACGTATGCTGCAGCAATTGTTCCGATGTAAGCGGGAGTGATATCTGAAAGACCCTTCATTGCTGTAAGGAATGTGAAATCGGGAACCCACTTCATATCTGCAAATTTAGAGAAGTTTACAACTAAAAGTACATCGTTTCCTGTTGACTGACCAACAAGTGTAAAGATAACTGCTACGATATAACCTGCGCAAATACCGATGATGAAAGGAATCATCTTCATCATTTTCTTTCCGTATACTGAACAGATCATTGTTACAAACAATGTTACAAGACCGCAAATCATGTATACGTATGTTGCACCGGGTAACAAGTTTTCAGCGGCAACACCGTTTCTTGATAAATCACCGATTGCATTTCCTGCAAGTGAAAGTCCGATGATTGCTACTGTAGGTCCGATAACTACTGCAGGCATAAGGTTTGCAATCCACTTAACACCTACAAACTTTACTACGATGGCAATTACTACATAAACAAGTCCTGCAAAAATCGCACCGAGGATAATTCCGGCATATCCACATGCTACGGAAGCTGCGCCACCAAATGCTGCAAACATCGAACCGATGAAAGCAAATGACGATCCTAAGAAAACCGGGCTCTTAAATTTGGTGAAAAGAAGGTATACAAGAGTACCCACACCTGCACCAAAGAGTGCTGCCGAAGCCGACATATCGTTACCGATAATAGCGGGAACTGCGATTGTAGCTGCTAAGATTGCCAGTAACTGCTGCAATGCAAATACCAATACTTGACCAAACTTCGGTTTGTCTGTTACGCCATAAGTAAGTTTCATTATTTAATTTCCTCCATATTCTGCACACTCAGGTGCAAATTAATACATTTATCTATAGTAAAGGGCTATGCCTTTTAACTATCCATAGAGTTCTACGCTTCTTTGATCTTCAAAGGGCGGTATCTTAACACTTATCCTTTCGCTTTTTGATGTGGGAACATTTTTTCCCACATAGTCTCCTCTTATAGGAAGTTCCCTGTGACCTCTGTCCACTAAAACCGCTAACTGAATCTGGGAAGCTCTTCCATGCTTAAGCACTGCTTCCATCGCAGCTCTTGCAGTTCTTCCGGTATATAAAACATCGTCAACAAGTATTACTGTTTTTCCTTCTAT
>JAILCK010000095.1 GCA_024680435.1 Lachnospiraceae bacterium | reverse complement strand
AGAAGAAGAAGGAAGAAAGAAACAAGAGTCATAAAGGAGAATAAAAATGAAATTAATGGTAATTGGATGTGGCGGTGTTGCCACAGTTGCAATTTATAAGTGTTGCGAAAACCCGATTTTTACGGAGATTTTGCTTGCATCGAGAACGGTTTCAAAGTGCGATGCATTAAAAGAAAAATTACAGAGTAAAACCAAGGCAAAGATTACTACCGCTACTGTGGATGCGGATTCTTTTGACTCATTGGTTTCTTTGATGAAAGAATTTAAGCCTCACACCGTTTTAAACGTAGCCCTTCCTTATCAGGATTTAACCATTATGGATGCCTGCCTTGAATGCGGCGCAAACTACGTAGATACCGCAAACTACGAAGCGGAAGATACAGAAGATCCTGTTTGGAGAGCTCAGTACGAAAAGCGCTGCAAAGAAAAAGGCTTTACAGCTTACTTTGATTACAGCTACCAGTGGGCATATGATGAAAAGTTTAAAAAGGCAGGCCTTACAGCTCTTCTCGGAACAGGCTTTGACCCCGGCGTAACCCAGGTTTTCTCGGCTTATGCCCTTAAACACTATTTTGATGAAATAAACTATATCGATATTTTAGACTGTAACGGTGGCGACCACGGCTATGCGTTTGCCACAAACTTTAACCCTGAAATCAACCTTCGTGAGGTTTCTGCAAACGGTTCTTACTGGGAAAACGGCCACTGGGTAGAGACAAAGCCCATGGAAATCAAGAGAGAATACGACTTTGCTGAGGTAGGTAAGAAAGACATGTACCTTCTTCACCACGAAGAAATCGAATCTCTTGCAAAGAACATTCCCGGAATCAAGAGAATTCGTTTCTTTATGACCTTTGGCCAAAGCTACTTAACACACATGAAGTGCCTTGAAAACGTGGGAATGCTCAGAACCGACCCCGTCATGTTTGAAGGAAGAGAAATCGTGCCAATCAAATTTTTAAAGGCCCTTCTTCCCGACCCTGCATCATTAGGCCCCAGAACAAAGGGAAAGACCAACATCGGCTGCATTTTCACAGGCATCAAAGATGGCAAAGAAAAAACTATTTACATCTACAACGTCTGCGACCATGAGGCCAGTTACAAAGAAACCGGCGCGCAAGCCATCAGCTACACCACCGGCGTACCCGCAATGATCGGAACCGCCATGGTGGCAAGCGGCACTTGGGCAAAAACCGGCGTCTTTAACGTCGAAGAATTTGATCCCGATCCTTACATGGAAGCCCTTAACAAATACGGCCTTCCCTGGGTGGTGGATGAAAATCCTAAGACTGTCGAATAGTTATCTTCGCATGGCGAATAATATAATTGTCTTCGAAGCGCTCTCGCTTAGTCTGTCTCCGCTTCGCTTCGGTCGGGTCAAAGCCAAGGTCCCCAGGACCTTGTTCCCCGCACCAGCGGACGCAGGCTATAAAGAAGCCTGCTCACTAAACTCGCCGTTCCTGATGTCCGGCTCGTTAAGTGCCGGGGCTGTGGAAATTCGAAGACATATTATATTATTCGCCCATGCGAGTTTATGGAGCGAACAATTTTGAAAATTAACTATCCCATTTTTAGTGAAATCCGCACCCCAGCTTATGTAGTGGATGAGGGGCTGCTTGTAAAGAATCTAGAGATTCTTAGGAATGTTAAAGACGCCGCGGGCTGCAAGATACTGCTTGCGCAGAAGGCGTTTTCGATGTTTGCGGTTTATCCGATTATTGAGAAATATTTGGATGGCACGACGGCGAGTGGTTTGTATGAGGCGAAGCTTGGAAGAGAAGAGTTTAAGGGAGAGGTACATGTTTTTTCGCCTGCCTTTAGAGATGATGAGTTTGAAGAGATTTCCGATACAGCCGACCACATTGTCTTTAATTCAATAAGCCAGCTTAACAAGTTTAAGGACGTTGCAAAGGCGAAGGGAAAGAGCATTGGTTTAAGAGTGAATCCTGAATGTTCCACACAGGAGCATGGGATTTACGATCCTTGTGCGAAGGGCTCAAGGCTTGGTGTTACCCTTAAAAACTTCGATGAAAGCGTTTTAAAAGATATAGACGGCCTTCACTTTCATACACTTTGTGAGCAGGGTTCCGATGCTTTGGAAGTGACACTTAAGGCCTTTGAAGAAAAGTTTGGAAAGTATTTAAAGGGCTTAAAGTGGGTTAACTTCGGAGGCGGTCATCACATCACAAAAGATAACTATGACAGAGATTTACTCATTAAGCTTATAAAAGATTTTAAGGCAAAATACGGAGTGGAAGTTTACTTAGAGCCGGGAGAAGCAATTGCTTTAAATGCAGGGTATTTGGTT
>JAILCK010000210.1 GCA_024680435.1 Lachnospiraceae bacterium | reverse complement strand
TTACTAAGGATTATGCCGAATGTGATGGGGAAAGGATAGTAGGTAATGAAGTGCTTGGATATTTGCACCAAGAACTTCCTGATTCGGATAAAAAGAAAACGTTGTATGAATACTTTTCAGAAAGTGAATTCTTTTATGAAGAAACCCCTAAAGAATTGTCGGAGTTAGCGGCAGAGTTTAAGGTACCTGCAGATTTCTTTTATAGTGATCAAATGATGGAGAGCCTTTCAGGCGGTGAAAAGGTAAAAGCTCAACTTTTAAGACTGTTTATAAACAAGCCGACAGTGCTTCTTTTAGACGAACCATCCAACGATATTGATATAGATACATTAAAGTTTCTTGAAAAGATTATCAATGGGTGGAAGCATATTGTATTGTTTATATCGCATGACGAGACGCTTATTGAAAATACTGCGAATATGATAATCCATATTGAGCAAATAAAAAGAAAAACGGAAAGCAGAATAACTGTTGTAAAAGATACTTACAGAAATTATATAGAGAACAGAGATAAGTCATTTGAAAGCCAGGAAAAGCAAGCGATTAATGACAGGAAAGAAAAGAAACTAAGAGACGAAAAATATAATCGTGTCTACAATAGCGTGGAACATGCGCTTTCAACTGTCTCAAGGCAGGCGCCTTCGGTTGGTAAAAATCTAAAAGATAAAATGCATACTATAAAGGCTATGGGTAAGCGTTTTGAAAAAGAAGATGAGAATATGACTTTGATGCCTGAAAAAGAAGAAGCTATTTTCTTTAAACTGGGGGCAGATAATTCGGAAATTCCGATGGGAAAGACAGTAATAGAGTTTAAGCTTGATAAACTAATGACACCCGATGAATCAAAACTGCTTTCAAAAGATATTTTTTTAAGAATCAAAGGTCCCGAAAAAGTCTGCATAGTGGGAACCAACGGTGTGGGGAAAACTACACTTTTAAAGATTATAGCGAAGATGCTTTTGGAAAGAAGAGATATAAAGGCTGAGTATATGCCTCAAAACTATGAGGAGCTTTTAAACTTAGACGAGACTCCTGTGGATTTTTTGGACAGCACGGGAGACAAAGCAATGCGAACAAAAATAAGAACATTTCTTGGTGCACTTAAGTATACTGCAGATGAAATGGACCATCCCATTCGTGAACTATCTGGAGGTCAGAAAGCAAAAGTACTCCTTTTAAAAATGAGCCTTTCTGATGCTAATGTACTTATACTTGATGAGCCCACAAGAAATTTTTCGCCGCTTTCGGGTCCTGTCATTAGAAAAATGATTTCATCATTTCCGGGAGCAGTTATCAGCATCTCACACGACAGAAAGTATATAGATGAGGTATGCACAAGGGTATACAGATTAACAGAAGATGGGCTGGTTTAGAGCTCACTTTCAAAGAAAGAAATCATTCTGTTTACATTGTCATCCGAGTGTTCAACTTCTCTTGAGTAAAGGTAAATTGTGGAACCTAAATCTGCGCCTGTTGCTTTATAAATCATTTCTATAAAGCGTACACTCTGAACGGCAATCATGGCTCTTGCATAGATTTGCCCGTCATAGATTGCGCCACAAAAATATGTAAATAGTAGTGATTTAAGAATCTTTTCAAGTTTAAAATCAAGGTCTTTAGAGGCATCCCGAGTGTTAAATACTTCGGGGTGCTTTTTATAATATGCTTTTGTTTCTTTGATTGAATCTGTCCATGATTCTTCTAAAGATTCCATATCGATTAAAACATCAAGGCTTTTAAGACAGTATTCATAGCCTCCAAGGATACCTGCAGCGATTTCATCAGGATCTTCATCTAAGGAAACAGGTTCAGATACGGCATCCCCCATTTCAAGAACGTCACCTTCATCGTAAAGGGCCTGCAATTTGTATGCCAATAAAGCAATCTTTTGCATGCGTGTCTCTAATGATAAACTTCTATCGGAAGCAATTTCAATCATCTTTTCCCTTGCATATTCAAGGGCATCAAAAATAAGAAGATCGAAGTCTTCAAATTCATCAGGATCATCGTTTTCTTCGTTCTCGGACTCATCCCATCCAAACTCATAGTCTTTTGAAAGAATCATCCTTACAACTTCGGGGCATGACAGGGACAAAGAGTATTCTCTTAAATCCAAAAACTCTTCGGTATGCCTTGGGTACAATCTGCAGGTATTGCAAAGATTGCCTTCTCCCAAGGTAGATTGTAAATCGCAAAGGCCGTTTTCTTTTAACATTGAGCATCGTGTATTACGCTGTACAAAGGCGCTTTCTTTATAATCAACACCTTCTTCTAAACGTTTTCTAAAATCGCCTTTGGTTTCTTTGTACCTTTTAAGGCTGTCTTCATCTATCATTATTTGCCAGCCGATGCAACAGCTTTTGGGGCATTTATCGGCTATACATTTAAAGTTATCAAAATCCTTTTGTTTTCTAACTATCATATTTATTCCCTATTTAAATTGTGGCGCCATCTTATAACGGCTACACCGATAATTATCACATAACCTATAATGCTAAGCAAAACCGGCACTTCAGAAAAGAAAATAAATCCAAGTAAAGCTGCAAAGATTACCTGAGTGTAGTCAAAAACGGAA
>JAILCK010000205.1 GCA_024680435.1 Lachnospiraceae bacterium | reverse complement strand
CCTAAAATCGAAGGCCATAAGGAATTATACTTGTTTGCCACATATCCTAAGAACAGGCCCAAAAGGAAAGCGTATGTTCCTTGAACAATGTTTAAGTGCACAAATCCAAAAAGGAAAGCCTGAATTAGATTTACCACCCAGAACTTATTTGAAAACTTCTTGGCCCAGTGCATTGTTACGCCTCTAAAGGCAAGCTCTTCAACGATTGGTGCGGCAATAAGTGTCATGATGGTTGATATAAGGCTTAATTCTCCCAAGCCCGATTGCTCAATCATCTTAGCATAATCTTCGATTACTTTAGGAAATGCAATGCTTGAAAGCTGCAAAAGCACTCCCGTTCCGAATTCAGCACCCATGAACAAAAGAATAATAGCCGGAAATGTTGTGGCGCTGAAGCGATTTGAAAATGTATTCATTTTTTTCTTAAGTCCCACAAAATAAAGTAATACAAAAGTAATTAATGCAAGAACTTCAAACACCACCATTACCGTCCATAGGTAATCGCTGTCTGTAGTTAAACTCAAAACGTATTCACTGTATTTATCTACATCGAATCCATTCTTTGCAATATATTTAAGAATGTATCCAAATGTAAGTATCATTGATACCGCAAGCTGAAGCACAATGAATATAACCGCGGGAATCAATGTAAGCAGTAACTGCGCAAATTTTTTCATTAAAAGTTACTCCCCTTTTTCCTCAATTTCTTTATCACCTGAAGGCTCTTTCAGTCTTCTGAAAGAAGAAAGCCCATCCCATAAAATCTTAACAGAGTGAGTAAGCGTATCAAAAACGTGTTCTTCGTACAAAGCAATAAATATCATAGCTATCGGAAGCGCGATTACCATACCGAACACGCCCTTCCACTTATATCCTAGGAAAAGAAGTATTAGTGTGGGAAGCGGAGCCACGCCCACCTGGTCGCCCACGATTTTAGGCTGAATAAGCTGTCTGACAAGCTGACCCACGCCCCATGTGATAAGCAGTCCTGCTCCGATCCAAAAATCGTTGTTTGCAAAAGCAACAACTGCCCAAGGCACCATGATTAGCCCTGCTCCAAAGAAAGGTAAAAAGTCTAAAAAAGCAATGCCAAGGCCTATAAGCACCGCATAATCAACCCTTAGGATAATTAAGCCGATAACTGTAATCACATACACCCAAAGCTCTATCCAAAGCTGAGCTTTAAAGTATCCGCCAACGGCATTTTTAAGGCCTCTTACGGCAGCTTCAACCTTTGTGCGTACCTTCTTTGACATATGCTTTTTAAAGGTCTCGATTACGGCATTTCTTTCAACCGCAAAGAAATATGCGGAAAGAACAGCCATAATAATTCCGATTACTATGTTAGCGACGCTTCCTATGCCTTGAGAAATGCTTGAAATTATGGAGGATCCATTTCCTGTGGTCGTTAATCCCGAGACAAACTCAGACAAAGAACCCATCACAAAATCACCGAAATTCTTAAAGGGCTTACTGAATTCCTTGGGCAAATTGGCTGTAAGTTTACTTATATTATCGCCAAAGGTATCAAGGCTTTTTTGAATACCATCCCATTTATCCGGAATACTTGAAATGAGGCCTATTCCTTCATTAATTAGGAAAACCACAATTCCATATAAGACCAAAATTATTACTGCCAGAATCAGCACAATAAATATAGCCGATGATGTTTTCCTTTTAAACTTTATCTTTTCTTCGAAAAATTTGATTGCAGGATTTGCGATAGCTGACACTATCCATCCGATTACAAAAGGCATAAAGAAAACAATGAGCTTTGGCACAAACACTATCACAAGTACCGCCGCTATAGCGTAAAATATCAAGTTTACCAATGCCTTTACGTATAAAGTTGATTTTTTCACTCCCCTGATCCTCACTTTTACTCGTTTTCTGTTAGATTACTTGCATTTTGAGAAGCTCTTTGCAAGATTTCATCCATTAGTGTATACACTTCTTCCTTTCCTTGCTTTGTTTGCGAAGAAAATGGAATCATTATTGTGTCTTTTTTGCACTTAAGCTTATCTCTTATGATTTTTAAGTTCTT
>JAILCK010000196.1 GCA_024680435.1 Lachnospiraceae bacterium | reverse complement strand
ATAAATGATTTGTAGTTGCCTGCGGGGGCCAAAATTTCCATAAATTCTCCTTATGTGTATAAAAGAAAAAAGGCTGAAATAAACAGCCTTTTTTGTCATCAATTCATCTTAAGTTCGGTTTCCAGACGGATGAGCTTTCTCGAGCTTTCTTCTAACTCGTTCTTGAGACTCTTCATGTTCTTTTCATTATTATCAAGTTTTATTTGAGAAGCAATCAGTTCGTGCTTAAGATCATAAAGTTCTTTTTCTTTTGCACTTATTTCTTCTTCAAGAAGAGATATCTGCTTCTTTGCCTTGAAATAATCGTCGGCAATATTTAATTGCAACAAAACATTTTGCGTGTCCACAGGGGAACGTCTGAAGCTTTCTATTCTGTTATACTCGGTCACTTTTCCGTTAATGTATGCAGCTACTTTTTGTACATATTCTTCGCTTTCGTAACCGCTTACCGTAAGGACTTTACCGCCTATGATAACCTGAGTATCTGTCTTGGCCGCCATTAACATTCTCCCCTTATTGATATGTGCATAGCACATCCGAATATATATACCTAAATTATAATAGTGTTACCCCTCAATTTCAATACCTAAATGCTTATATGCAAGTTCGGTAACGGCACGTCCTCGCGGAGTTCTTACCAAGAATCCGTTCATTATAAGATAAGGCTCATAGACGTCTTCAATGGTACCCGGATCCTCACCTATTGTGGCTGCCAAAGTGTCAAGACCGACCGGTCCGCCTTGGTAATATTCAATCATTGTTTTTAAAATATTCCTGTCAACATGATCAAGTCCCATCTTATCAACATCCATTAAATCAAGAGCGGTTTGCGCAACGTTTAAAGTAATTTCTCCGTCAAATTTAACCTCAGCAAAATCCCTTACTCTTTTTAGCATTCTGTTTGCAAGTCTCGGAGTTCCTCTGCTTCTTTTTGCAAGTTCTATAGCACCCTTTTCATCGATTTTAACGCCTAAAATCTTTGCGGAATGTTTAATTATTGTCGATAAATCTTCAATAGAATAAAACTCAAGTTTTTGAACCACACCGAATCTGTCTCTTAAGGGAGCCGATAAAAGGCCTGCTCTTGTGGTAGCTCCAACAAGTGTAAAGGGAGGAAGCTCAAGCCTTACGGATTTGGCACTGGGGCCTTTTCCAATCATAATATCCAAAGAAAAATCTTCCATTGCAGGGTACAATACTTCCTCAACCTGTTTATTTAATCTATGAATTTCATCAACAAAAAGAATATCTCCCTTTTGAAGGCTGCTTAGTATTGCAGCCATATCTCCGGGCTTTTCTATAGCGGGGCCGCTTGTAATTTTAATATTTACACCCATTTCATTCGCAATAATTTGGGCCAATGTAGTTTTACCAAGTCCGGGAGGTCCGTATAAAAGTACATGATCCAAAGAATCTTCACGATTTTTTGCAGCTTCAATATATACTTTCATTATTTCTTTAACCTTTTTTTGGCCTATATAATCAGCCAAAAACTTAGGTCTTAAAGAACCTTCAAGTTTAACGTCTTCTTCGGTTATATTGGTTTCTATCATTCTTTTCAAAGCAAACTCCTACATAAAAATATACTGAAGTGCATTTTTTAAGATAACATCAGAGCTTAAAGTATCATAATTATCTACTTTCATAACGGCAGCTTTAGCGGCTTTCATGTCATATCCCAAAGCAACCAAAGCATCGCATGCGTCTTTAGCTTCACTCGGCAATTCTTTACTCTTTTCTTGTCCCGAAACACCGCTTAAAGTAATATCGCTTTGATCGATTTTATCTTTCAAATCAATAATAATTCTTTCTGCAGTTTTCTTTCCTATTCCGGGTGCTTTTGAAAGTAATCCGGCATCTTCGGACACAATATAATACTTAACCATAGAAGCTCCGAATGCTCCGATTAAAGCCTGAGCACCCTTTGGGCCAACGCCGCTAACCCCGATTAATTGATTAAATAAAGATAGGGCTTCTTTGGTTAAAAAGCCATAAAGCGTCATGGCATCTTCTCTTACGCTTAAGTAAGTATAAAGTTTTACTTCATTTCCCTCCAAAGGAAGTTCTGCCCTGTCGGTATCACAGACTATTACGTTTATTCCGATACCGTTAACATCGACCACCACTTTACCGGGAACAGAGTATTCCAGAATACCTTTAACAAATGCTATCATATAATCTCCTTTAGCCTTGGAAGCAATCGGTATAATAACCCGATTTTGAAATAGGTTCATTGCAATCGGAAAGATGTCTGGTGTCGCCCACAACCTGAGCTCTAAAGTGAGCCAAGCCGGGAGTTCTTTCTTCCGTTCCTAAAATAGTGACAGACGTCGGTGCCACAAAAAAGGTATGCCAAAGCTGAAAAGGTGACATATTGAGTAAATAACCTAAAATCAAAAGGGACACTCCTAAATGACAAAAGAAAACAATTACCTCATCCTTTTCCTCTTTAGTGCGAACATATAAATTATCTTTTCTTTCATAGCCGTGTTCTTTCAAAATATCATCAATTCCCTTGCATACTTCTTTATATGCAGGTTCAATTTCAGGATTATTAAGTAAGGGATTTTTAAACCAATTATCTTTATCAAAAGCATATTGAGCACTTGACCAAGTTTCGGGAAAGTAATCCCACAGCCCTGTTTGTACGGGATTTTCTTTATGAGGATCTACCTGATAATAAAACTCCCTTAACCATGGTTTTTCAATGGCTGTCCTATTTAATGCTTTTAAAGAAAGGGATGCGGTATCTTTTGCTCTTCCGAGAGGCGAAACATAGATTTCTGATATATTTTCCCATTTAGCGACTCTTTTAGAAAGACAATCGGCTTCTCTCCAGCCTTTCTCTGTAAGTGAATCTATAGAATAGTCAGGATCGCCGTGCCTTATAAAGATTAATTTCATGATATTTTTCTCTCTTTTATTTATTTATAATCTTATTAGATTATAGCAAAGTTGAACGTATGTTTAAAGAAAAAACTTGGCTTGAAATAATCAAACCAAGTTTATTTTTATCTTGACTGTATATAGTTTAACAAGCCTTCCGCCTTAATAATCTTTTGCATAAATTCAGGGAAAGGCTGACCCTTAAACTCAAGGCCTTTTGTAATATCTTTAATAATACCTGTATCAAAGTCTACACTTACTTCATCGCCGGCTTCTATAGCTAAGCTTGCTTCTTTACATTCCATAATGGGAAGGCCTATATTGATGGCATTTCTGTAAAAGATTCTTGCAAATGTCTCGGCTATGACGCAGCTTACTCCGCTTGCCTTAATAGCAATGGGAGCATGCTCTCTTGAAGAACCGCAGCCAAAGTTTTTGGTGGCAACAATGATATCTCCCTTATTTACTTTACTTACAAAGGATTTATCAATGTCTTCCATGCAATGAGTTGCAAGTTCATTGGGATCCGAAGAATTGAGATATCTTGCGGGGATTATTACGTCGGTATCTACATTATCACCGTATTTAAAAACTTTACCTTTAGCATTCATTTTTACACCTCCGGAGCCGCAATATAGCCTTTGATTGCGCTCATGGCAGCAACCGCAGGGCTTGCTAAATATATTTCGCTTGTGATATGTCCCATTCTGCCCACAAAATTTCTGTTGGTGGTTGAAACGCATCTTTCATTTTCCGCCAAAACGCCCATATAGCCTCCAAGACACGGTCCGCAGGTAGGAGTGCTTACAACACCGCCCGCTTCAATAAACGTCTTAATAAGGCCTTCTTCCATTGCCTGAAGATATATTTTTTGAGTAGCGGGAAGAACTATTAATCGCATGCCTTTAGCTACTTTTTGTCCCTTTAAGATTTCGGCAGCAGTTCTTAAGTCTTCAATTCTTCCGTTTGTACAAGAACCTATAACAACCTGATCGATTGCAATCTTTTCTTTTATTTCATCAATTGTCTTAGTGTTTTCAGGCAAATGAGGAAATGCAATGGTAGGTTTTAACTTAGATAAATCTACTGTTATTTCTTTATCATAAACAGCATCTTCATCAGCCTCATAAATCTTAGGAGTTCTCTTTGAATGCTCTTTTATGTATTCTAAAGCCTTGTCATCCACAGGGAAAATACCGTTTTTGGCGCCGGCTTCAATTGCCATGTTTGCAATTGTAAAGCGGTCATCCATAGAAAGATACTTTATACCTTCTCCCGTAAATTCCATGGATTCATACAAAGCTCCGTCCACACCGATTTCACCGATAATATGTAAAATAACATCCTTACCGCTTATCCATTTATTGGGCTTTCCGATAATATTAAACTTAATAGCACCGGGAACTTTAAACCATGCTTTACCTGTGGCCATTCCTGCCGCCATATCTGTGCTTCCGACACCTGTTGAAAAAGCTCCTAAAGCTCCGTAGGTACAGGTATGTGAGTCGGCACCTATTATTACATCCCCCGCAACTGTAAGGCCTTGTTCCGGCAAAAGAGCATGTTCAATACCCATCTGACCTACTTCGAAATAATTGGTAATTTCGTTTTTTAACGCAAATTCTCTAACGCACTTACAATGCTGAGCTGATTTAATGTCTTTATTGGGAGCAAAATGATCCGGAACCAAAGCAATTTTGTCTTTATTAAAGACAGTGTTTAAGTTCATCTTTTCCATTTCTTTTATGGCTACAGGGCTTGTAATGTCGTTTCCCAAAACAAGATCCAAATCAGCCTCTATCAATTGACCTGCGCATACTTTAGAAAGACCCGCATGTGCAGCCAATATTTTTTGAGTCATTGTCATTCCCATGGGAACAATCTCCTTTAAAAAGAATAAAAAAACTTATAAGATAAGGGAGCCCTAAGACTCCCTTAATAATGCTTAGTTATTGATTAACTTATCTTCTTCGTTATTCCAGCTGTAAAGCTTACGAACTTCTTCGCCAATCTTTTCTGAAGGATGTTCGCTTGCAAGCTTTCTCATTGCTTTGAAGTGAACCTGCTTACCTGCAGGAGACATATCAAGAAGGAATTCTTTTGCAAAGCTACCATCCTGAATGTCTGAAAGAATCTTCTTCATTGCTTTCTTCGTATCTTCTGTAATAATCTTAGGACCTGTGATGTAGTCACCGTACTCTGCGGTATTTGAAATTGAATATCTCATACCCGCAAATCCTGACTGATAAATAAGGTCTACGATAAGTTTCATTTCATGAATACATTCAAAGTATGCATTTCTGGGATCATATCCTGCTTCAACCAAAGTTTCGAAGCCTGCCTGCATAAGTGCACAAACACCGCCGCAAAGAACTGCCTGTTCACCAAACAAGTCTGTTTCTGTTTCTGTTCTGAAGGTTGTTTCCAAAACGCCGGCTCTTGCACCGCCGATACCAAGAGCATAGGCGAGAGCTAATTCCAATGCCTTTCCTGTAGCATCCTGATGTACGGCAACCAAACAAGGAACACCTTTTCCTGCCTGATATTCCGAACGTACTGTATGACCGGGTCCCTTGGGAGCAATCATTGTAACGTCAACATCCTTAGGAGGTGTGATACATCCGAAATGAATGTTGAAACCATGAGCAAACATAAGCATGTTGCCGGCTTCAAGATTGGGTTCGATATCGTTTTTATATAGATCAGCCTGCTTTTCATCATTAATCAAAATCATAATGATATCGGCTTTCTTTGCTGCTTCAGCGGCTGTAAATACTTCAAATCCCTGGTTAACTGCCTTTTCCCATGACTTAGAACCTTTATATAGGCCGATAATGACATTGCATCCTGATTCCTTTAGGTTTAATGCATGAGCATGTCCCTGTGAGCCATAGCCGATAATTGCAATTGTCTTACCCTTTAAAAGTGCCAAATTGCAATCCTGTTGATAATAAATCTTTGCCATTTTATTTCTCCTTTATATTTAAAAATATTAATCAAGATAAGTAACGTCTTTTATACCGCGGCTTAAGCCGGCAATACCGGTTCTTGCAAGTTCCAACACTTCATAGCCGTCTAAAAGACCCAAGAAAGCATCAATCTTTTCCTGGTCACCGGTCATTTCTATAATCAAACTTTCTTTCGAAACATCAATTATGTTTGCTCTGAAAATATCTGCCATAGAAATAATACCCTGGCGTTCGTTTGCTTCACATCTTACTTTGATTAAAGCAAGCTCTCTGTATACGCTGCACTTAGGCTTTAAAACCTTTATGTCTCGAACATCAATAAGCTTGGCAACCTGTTTCTCAATCTGATCCAAAATGTCATCATCACCGCTTGTAACAATTGTAATACGCGTGTATCTTGGATCTGCCGTAACTCCCGCGGTAATACTTTCAATGTTATATCCGCGTCTTGAAAACAAACCTGAAATACGGCTCAAAACGCCGGAAGTGTTATCGACCAAAAGCTGAATAACTCTTGTGTGCATAGAAATCTCCTACTTTTATCTAATTTCTTTTACTCTTTTCTGATTCCTATAAGGTATATAGTAATTACTGAAAATCGAAAAGTCAATAAAAAATACTTTAATTCTCTAAATCATTACATTTGGGAAGTGCTAAAGTGCCTGTTCTTGCAACTTCAACCACACTGATTCCGGATATTGCAGAGCGAAAAACCTTGATTTTATCAGGAGTATCACAGATTTGAATCATCATATGATTCTTTGACATGTCAACTATCTGAGCTTTGCAAATCTCACAGATTTCCATTATGTCTTTACGATTGCTCTTATTGTACTTAACCTTTATAAGCATAAGTTCTCTTGAGATTGCCTGCTCTTCATGGAAAGTTTTAACCTTTATAACATCAAGTTTTTTATTAAGCTGCTTCTCTATCTGCTCTAAAGTACGTTCATCACCTGAGCTTACAATCGTCATATTGGAAACTTCCGGGTCAAAAGTTTCTCCCACAACCAATGAATCAATATTAAAACATCTTCTTGCAAACAAACCCGACACCTTGCTAAGCACACCGGATCTGTTTTCAACCAAAACCGAGTATATTTTCTTCATTATTTATCCTTTCACTATGTCCATAGGATCGATAAGGACTTCTACTATGTAAGTTTTATCATTTGAAAGCATATCTTTTATTGCAGGTTCAACATCACTGTTATCGGTAACTTTAATATAGTTTAAATCATATGCTTTTGATAACATTTCAAGATTCGGATAGTCGTTAAGACTTACAACAGAATAATTGTCATTATATGTAAAATGTTGATATTCTCTAACCATTCCGAGGTAATTATTCTTTAAAACTATGATTTTTACCCCTGCCTTGACTTCGTTAATTGTTGCAAGTTCCATCATAGACATTTGGAAAGAGCCATCACCGCAAACGGCAACAACCTGCTTTTTAGGATTGGCAAGCTTTGCTCCCATTGCGGCAGGAATTGAATATCCCATAGTGCCCATTCCGCCGCTTGTTAAGAACCTTCCGCCTTTTTTAACATCGCAGAAAGAGCAAGACCAAATCTGATTCTGGCCAACATCCGCAACATAAACGCTGTCGTTTTTTAACTTTGAAGAAAGGGTTTTAATAAAGAATTCAGGATCCGTAAATGAAGGATTCGGATTTCTTTTTTTACCCATGGTTTCTTTGTAAGAATTAAGCAATTTAACCCATTCTTTAGTATCGCATTCAAATTCCTGATTGTTAATTTGCTCGAATATATTCGAAGCATCTCCTACGATAGGAATGGTGGGGCCACAATTCTTTCCGATTTCCGCGGGATCCACATCTATATGAACCATTACTTTGTTCTCAGTAATAAGGTCAGGTTGATTTACCGCCCTGTCAGCCACTCTTGCGCCCACCATAATAAGCAAATCAGATTCATTCATCGCTCTGTTAGCATAGGCTTTACCATTGTTACCAACCATACCAAAATACAAAGGATGAGAGGTAGGAACAGCAGAAATCCCCATCATTGTTGAAACAACGGGTATGTTTTTGCTCTCACAAAACTTTAAAAGATTATCCTGAGCATTTGCAAGTATCACGCCGCCACCCGCACATACAACAGGTCTTTTAGCCTTTTCAAGCGCTTTTATCACCTTTTTAATCTGTGCAAAGTTACCTACAAAAGTAGGCTTATAAGTTCTCATAGCCACTTCATCAGGATATTTGTATTTCTTTATTTCGGCATTCTGTATATCAATCGGAACATCCACCAATACAGGCCCTTTTCTTCCGGTATTGGCTATATAGAATGCTTCCTTCATAATTCTCGGAATATCATTAACATTTTTTACAAGATAGGAATATTTAACAAAGGATTCAACAGCTCCCGTTATGTCCGCTTCCTGAAACACATCAGAGCCAAGCAATGAAGAATTTACCTGTCCCGTAATGCATACAAGCGGAATAGAATCAGCAAATGCTGTGGCAATACCGGTAATTAAATTTGTAGCACCGGGGCCTGAAGTTACGGCACAAACTCCCACTTCACCCGATACTCTCGCATAACCGCTTGCAGCATGAGCAGCATTTTGCTCTGTTCTTACCAAAACCGTCTCAACATCGGAATTTAAAATAGAATTGTAAAACGGGCAAATAGCAACGCCCGGATATCCGAATACATATTTAACATGCTCTTCAGATAAAGCTTTTACTATTGCATCAGCACCAATCATACTTAATCTCCGTTCATAAATGTTATCTTTCTAAAAATAGATTTTAGCACACTAAAGTATGAATGTGCAATACTTAAGAAACTATTTCGAAAAGTCCATTTGATTTCCTATTGTTTATATGATATTTTATATAAGAATATATGGAGGTATTTAACTATGAGGAAACGCATTTTATGTGCAGCATTGGTTTTATCATTAAGTATGGGACTCACGGCTTGTTCCGGTGCGGGTGCCGGAAAAGAAGTTTCTGAATACAAAAAAGACGTAGAGACTTTTTACAACACACTTGTAGATGTTGACAAAGAAATAAACGATATCGATCCAAGCAGTCAGGAAGCAATGGATAAGTTATTTGAAGAATTTGACAAGCTTCAAAGCAGCTACTCACAAATGGCTGAGTTAACTGTTCCTACAAAAGATGTTCCCGAAACATTTGCTTATATATCGGATTTAGCCGATGAAGCTTCTTCTTATATGACTCAGGCAAATGAATACTTAAAACAATCCTTTGACGACAGTTCATACAACGAAAACACATTGAAAGCCGCTTTGGAATGTTATAACAGAGCAAATAAAAGAGCCGTTTACATTGTAAGCTTGCTAAACGGTGAATTACCAAAAGACGAAAACATTTCATATGAATAAAAACAAAACCCTCGATTGTAAAATCGAGGGTTTTTAGTATCCTAATATATCTTAGAACTTACCTGCCTTAGCAGCTTCTTCGATAGATACGGCTGTTGATACTGTCATACCAACCATAGGGTTGTTACCTGCGCCGATAAGACCCATCATCTCAACGTGTGCGGGAACTGATGAAGAACCTGCAAACTGAGCGTCTGAGTGCATACGACCCATAGTATCTGTCATACCGTAGGATGCAGGACCTGCAGCCATGTTATCGGGGTGAAGTGTACGTCCTGTACCACCGCCTGATGCAACTGAGAAGTACTTCTTGCCTTTTTCAAGACGTTCCTTCTTGTATGTACCTGCAACGGGATGCTGGAATCTTGTGGGGTTGGTTGAGTTACCTGTGATAGAAACGTCAACGTTTTCTTTCCACATGATTGCTACGCCTTCGCAAACATCATTTGCGCCATAGCAGTTAACCTTTGCTCTGGGGCTGTTAGCATCCTTAGAATAGCACTTTCTTGAAACTTCCTTAACAGTGTTTGTGTAAGGATCGTATTCTGTTTCAACAAAAGTAAATCCATTGATTCTTGAAATAATCTGAGCTGCGTCTTTTCCTAAACCGTTAAGGATAACTCTTAAAGGTTTCTGACGAACTTTGTTAGCCTTTTCTGCGATACCGATAGCACCTTCAGCAGCAGCGAATGATTCGTGACCTGCCAAGAATGCGAAACATTCTGTATCTTCCTCAAGTAACATCTTACCTAAGTTACCATGTCCGAGACCAACCTTACGTGTATCTGCTACGGAACCGGGAATACAGAAAGCCTGAAGTCCTTCACCGATTGCAGCTGCAGCGTCAGCAGCCTTACGACAATTTTTCTTAATTGCAATTGCAGCACCGACTGTATATGCCCACTTTGCGTTTTCAAAACAAATAGGCTGAATGCCTTCGATGAGATGATAAACATCAATTCCGGCATCATCGGTAATCTTTTTACATTCTTCTATAGAAGAGATTCCATACTGCTTTAAAACGGCAAGAATCTGAGGTTCTCTTCTTTCGTATGATTCAAATAAAGCCATCTTCCATCTCCTCCTTATTTGACTTCTTTATCAGTTCTGGGATCAATTACTCTGACAGCATCAGCAACTCTTCCGTACTGACCGGAAGCCTTTGTTAATGCGGTTTGAGCGTCGTCGCCCTTCTTGATAAAGTCCATCATCTTACCAAAGTTAACATACTTATAACCGATGATTTCATCGTTTTCATCAAGCGCAATGCCTGTAATGTATCCATCGGTAAGTTCGAGGTATCTGGGGCCTTTTTTCAAAGTACCGTAAGTTGTGCCTACCATTGAACGAGCACCCTTACCAAGGTCTTCAAGGCCTGCACCGATAGCAAGTCCGTCTTCAGAGAATGCGGACTGTGTACGTCCATAAACAATCTGAAGGAAAAGTTCTCTCATTGCAGTATTGATAGCGTCACATACCAAGTCAGTATTTAATGCTTCCATAACTGTAAGTCCGGGTAAAATTTCTGCAGCCATAGCAGCTGAGTGAGTCATACCTGAACATCCGATTGTTTCAACAAGAGCTTCCTGAATAATACCTTCCTTAACATTAAGAGAAAGCTTACATGCACCTTGCTGAGGAGCACACCAGCCAATACCATGTGTGTAACCTGAAATATCTGTTACGTTCTTCGCCTTAACCCATTTTGCTTCTTCGGGAATAGGCGCACATCCATGGTGAACACCCTGTTTAACAGGACACATATCTTCCACTTCTTTTGAATAAATCATTAGTTTATCCATCTCCTTTCAAAGTGATAATAATCGCAACCACTATTGTGGCATAATTAACCGCAAAAATCCAGTATTTTTTATTAGCAAAGCTAAATACTAAATCAATTTTCTTTTTTCTTTATAATTGTACCGTTGTTTTTATGAATACTCTTTTCGGGAATGACTCCTCTTACGCAGGATGTAGGATAAACATTGCTTTCTTTACATATAACGGTACCGGGGTTTAAAACGCTGTTACAGCCTACTTCAACGTTATCCCCAAGCATAGCTCCAAACTTCTTTAAGCCTGTTTCTATGTTTTCTCCTTCGTTATGTACAACAACAAGCTTTTTATCGCTTTTTACGTTTGATGTGATCGAACCCGCTCCCATGTGAGCTTTAAATCCAAGGATTGAGTCTCCTACGTAATTATAGTGAGGCACCTGAACTTTGTTAAATAAAATAACGTTTTTTAATTCTGTTGAGTTACCGACCACGCATCCTTCGCCAACCAATGCGTTACCTCTTATGAAAGCACCGGGTCTGACTTCGGTCTCGGGGCCTATAATGCAAGGTCCTGCAATATAGTTATTAGGATAAATTTTAGCGGATTTTGCAATCCAAACATTATCCCCCTTGTAATCATACTCATCAGGTGATAACGTTTTGGCAAACTCTAAAATAAAGTCTTTAATCTTAGGAAGGGCTTCCCAAGGATATTCACAGTTACTTAACAATTCTTTAGCTTGAGTTTGGTCAAGGGAATATAAGTCCTTAATCTTAATATCAGCCATTTTTAGTCTCCTTAATCAATTAAAATCAAAAACAACAGCGTTGTTTTCATCAAGTTTTAACGATGCGTCAAAGAACAAGCCTTTCTTACTTAAAAATCCCGTGATAATATCAGTCTTTTTATCATTTAAAAGCTTAACAAACTGTTCTTCAGGGATTTCAACTCCCGCAATCTTTCCTACAAAGAAATTGCAGCCTCCCTCTTCCTTTGAATAATTTGCGCATCTGTATCCGTTGTGGCCCTTAATAATGGTTGAACCACACTTTGGACATTTAACATTTTTAACAATTTCTTCCGTATTGTCAAACTCAAATTTAAATCCGACAATCTTACCTTCTTCATCTTTATTAAAGGTTATAAATGCATTAAAGGAATTGCCTGATTTTGATTTAAAGCCTTTAATTAACGGAGATTTACCGGTCGATAAAAGTTCTTTTACCTGGGAATCATTTAATTTAACACCTGAAATTGTGCCGATATTAAACTTGCATCCCGCATCCGGGTTTTCTTTATTATAGTTATTGCATCCGTATCCAAAAGAAGTCTTAACTATCTCTCCTCCGCAAACAGGACACTTAACATCCTTTAAAACTTTTGCTTCAACATTTTCAAAGTCAAAAGAAATTTCGCTCTTACCCGCTTCATTTTTCTTAAGTATTAAGCAAGCATCGAATTTCTTTCCGGTTTTACCTTTAAATCCGCGAATTGTTCCTGTTTTACCGTTTGTAATAAGTTCCTTTACATTTGCTGAAGATAACTGTTTGCCGGCTATTTTACCTATATAAAACTTACAGGAATTATCATCATTTGGATTATAGTTTGCACATCCGAATCCACCTGACTTAATGTAAATATCTCCTCCGCAATCAGGGCACTTTACACCTTCCAAAACATCGGGAGATATCCCTTCAAAGTCAAAAGAAACTGTCTTTTTACCCGTTTCATCATCTTTTAAAATAAGACGAGCCTTAAAAGCAGATTTGTTCTTTGATTTAAAGCCGTCAAGGATTTGAGTCTTACCCGTTTCTATCAATTCCTTTACTTCATCAAAAGAAAGCTTCTTTCCTGCTATTTCACCGAT
>JAILCK010000127.1 GCA_024680435.1 Lachnospiraceae bacterium | reverse complement strand
ACATGAAGGTTGAAAGATATGTATCTGAGGATTTGCCGGAAACGGATGAAGGATTTATAAGAAAATAGAGAGCCGATATCTTTCAAATTATAGTTAATTCATATGAGTTAATATTCTAGTATGGATTATTATTGAACAATTTTGAAGGATGGCAATCATGATTAGAGACAAGAAAAGCAAAAGAGCAGTGATTAATTTCGGGGTGTCACTATTACTTATACTTATTCTGTGCGTCTTTAGTATTATAAGAGTCAATAAGTATAACAGTACTGTGCATCATGAGTCGTTTTCCGATGATATTCTTTTCTCGGAAGGCTATGAAGCGGAAAATGATTGCTCAATAAGGGCGATTCCGAGAGACAGCACATGGACGAAAGCATTTGACTTTGATAACGCGGGGCTTACGGAACATAACTACAGGGCCTATACCTACGATTTCCCCATAAGAAACAATACTCCCGACGAAATCTCTTATTTTACCTTCTCATTGCGTTTTGACAAAGAAGTATTTTTGCTTTCAGCATGGAATGGGTCTTTAAAGATTCATCAAATGGGTGAAGGGAGGAAATATGAGGAGACAGTTCCCGATCTTCGTGATTTTCATCCTTTAAACTACTCTTTTGATACGGTTACATTTGATGGAGAGACCCTTATACGAATGAAGGGCGGAGACTATTTTGAATATCTTCCAAGCTCCAATGAAAATGCTATGGAAGTGCCCTTAGAGCCCTTCGAGGGAACTGTACCCGGAGTGATTTTGTATGCTCCCATCGGTGAGGAAATCGATGGATGGACTGTGGATATTGAGTATAGATTTAATCGGCTGATTACTAAAGATTTACTCTTTAGATTGTCGGCGGTTGGACTGTTTCTTTGGCTGATAGCGGGCATAAGCTATCTAATCACTTCCGCTCAGATAAGAAAGTATAAGCTTCGCCATGAGCGAGACAACGAGCTTATTCATGAATCCATAGAAACATTTACAGGATTTATAGATGCAAAGGATACTTACACAAGGGGCCATTCAAACAGAGTTGCCGAATATACAAAGTTGATTGCAAAAGAAATGGGATATTCGGAGGAAGAGCTTGATAGGATTTATTGCATAGCACTTCTTCATGATTGCGGTAAAATCGGTGTGCCCGACAGCATCCTTAAAAAGCCCGGCAAGCTTGATGATGAAGAGTTTGCGGTAATTAAGTCTCATACCGTAAGGGGCGGAGAAATCCTTAAAAACTTTAAGAGCCTTAAAGGTGCGGAAGAAGGAGCTTTATACCATCATGAGCGCTACGACGGAAGAGGCTATCCTGAAGGAAAAGCGGGCGAAGACATTCCGTTAATCGCCAGAATGATTTGCGTTGCCGATTCTTTTGATGCAATGAATTCAAACAGAGTTTACAGAAATAAGCTTACCAAAGAAACCATTATCGAAGAAATAGAAAAGAATAAGGGTAAGCAATTTGACCCCAACATGGCAGACATTTTCTTGAGACTTATAAGAGAGGGCAAGGTAGAGATAGGATAAATATGACACTTTGTTATGAAAGGGTATTCCCGAAAGGAATACCCTTTTTTAGTATATGTGGTAAACTTATGGTAAATAAGTAAAGAAAAAAGAAGCAAGAGAATGAAGAATACTTATAAAACAAAAGCAAGAGAAGTGATAATTGCATACTTAGAGAGCCATAACGATAAAAGATTTACGGCAAGGGAAATTTTTGAAGCTGTAAGTAAAGAAGAAGCGGCCATAGATCGCACCACCGTGTACAGAAACCTTGACAGGCTTTATGAGGGCGGGGAGCTTTTAAAGTTTAAAGAACCAAATCAAGACGCCTGGTTTTATCAGTATTCAAAAGAACATGAACATTGCAACAAGCATATGCACGGACAATGCAGTGTTTGCGGCAAGATATTTCATTTGGACAAAGACTTTGTAAATGAGTTTTCTGAAAAACTTTTAAATGAGTATGGGCTTGATATGGACCCTTCAAAGACAGTCATTATAGGAACTTGCAGTGACTGTAGACATATAAGAAAAAAATAATTTGCAACAGATTTGCAAATCTATTGACAAAGATGCAACCGGTGCTATAATATGCAACTGTGTTGCATTTTTTAATGAAAAGGAGGACCCTATGTCTAAAAAAGAAGTGCCTATAGTGATTATTACCGGCTATCTTGGCTCAGGTAAGACCACTCTTATGCAAAACATTTTAAAGCAGGAAAAGAGAAAAATTGCGTTAATTGTTAATGATATGGGAAGCATCAATATCGATGCTTCAATTCTAAATAAAACAGGAAATCAGGTGGCTCAGATCGAGATGGTGGAAATGCAGAATGGCTGTATCTGCTGCACATTAAGAGATGAGTTCATGGCTGAAATCGAGAGGCTTTCAAAGGATAAAAGCATCGAGGCAATCTTCGTGGAAGCTTCGGGAATAAGCGAGCCTTCATCAATTGCCGGTGCTTTCTTAAATTATGTGGAATCCACGGAAAGCACGAGAGTGTATTTAAAGGCAGTAGTATCGGTTGTTGACGTAGACAGAATCTACAGAGAGTTTCTTCATAGCCTTTCTTCAGGCGATGAGGCAGAGGATGGAGACATCATAAATCTCATCATGGACCAGATTGAATTTTGCAATCTTTTGATCCTTAATAAAACCGATTTATTGGATGAAGCTCAGCTTAAAGAAGTAAAGGCCGGTTTACGAGGCCTTCAGCAAGAAGCTGAAATGATTGAGTGCGTTAACGGAAACGTGGACCTTGATGTGATTCTTAACAGAGAAGACTTCGACTTTGACGAAGTTGAAATGTACAGCGCGGTACAAAAGGCAATCAATAATTGTGAGCATGATGATGAAAAGGCTTGCGTGGATGAATACGGCATCTCTTCATTTGTGTTTGAAGAAAGAAAACCCTTTAACCGCGACGCCTTTAATAAACTTGTGGAGGATTATCCGGAAGAACTTATTCGCTCAAAGGGATATATCTGGTTTTCGGACGATTGGGAGCATGTTCAGCTTTTTGAGCAGGCAGGAAGAAATGCTTCTATCACTGAACTTTCCGAATGGGTGTCTGCTTGGCCCAAGGAAGAGCTTGATAAAGTGGTGGCAGACTTCCCTGACTTAACCAATGACTGGGACAAAACCTACGGAGACAGAATTAATCAGGTTGTTTTCATAGGAAAAGGATTTGAGAAGGCCGACATAGTGAAGCTTTTATATGATTGCATTGAAGAGGCCGTTTAATAAACGGCTTTCTTTTTACATAAAGAAAACGAGGTGAATCGGCGTGGGAACCATATTTTTTGTAAACGGCTTTCTTGAAGCAGGAAAAACAACTTTCATAAAAGAGCTGTTAAGCAGAGATTCTTTCAAAATTCAAGGAAAGACCCTTATTCTTCTTTGCGAAGAAGGGGACGAAGAATACAGTGATGAAGAATTAAAGGCATCGAATTCTGCCTTGGAGCTTATTGAAAAAAGAGAAGATTTCAACGAAGACAATCTGATTGAGATAGAGAAAAAGTATAAGCCCGAGAGAGTGATAGTTGAATATAACGGAATGTGGGACAGAAAGAATCTTGAGTTTCCCTGGTACTGGAAAGACGTAATGGAAATAGCGATTTTTGATGCCACCACATTTAAGCTGTATTCAGACAATATGCGCTCAATTCTTGCAGAGCAGGTGCGACACGCAGAGCTCGTTTTCTTTTATAAAGCTGATGAAGCGCGGGATAAACTTTCCCTATACGCAAGAAATATTAAGGCTATTAACAACAGCGCGGCCTTTGTTTTTCGCGGAAAGAAGGGAGATATCATCTTAGATCCCGATGAAAATCTACCATACGACATAAGCAAGGACGAACTTGACCTAAGCGAAGAAAGCTTTGCGGTTATGTGCATGGATTCCTTGGAAAGATATGAACTATATAAGGGAAAGAAAGTGCATTTTAAAGCCAAGGCCTTTAAGATGAAGGATGGCGGTGACTTGGAATTTATTGCAGGAAGCTTTGTTATGACCTGCTGTGAAGCGGATATGTCTTTTATGGGAATTATCTGCGGATACCCAAAGGCTCATGAACTTGAAAATAAGGAATGGGTGGAAGTTACGGGAATCCTTAGAACTATATATGATGAGGAGCTTGGAAGGGAGCTTCCCGCCTGCAGGGTAATCGAATTAAAAAGAGGGGTAGAACCGGGAAATGATTTTGTCTCTTTGGTTTAGCGCAAAGAAACAAATGTTGAAAAAGGCGTGAGAGCGGGTATAATATAAAGTTAGTTAGCGCTTGCTAACAAGATTTCAAACAAAGGTGAAAAAGATGTATAAAACAACAATTAAAGTAGACGGAATGATGTGCGGTATGTGCGAAGCCCACGTTAACGACGCCTTAAGAAATGCTTTCCCGGAAGCAAAGAAAGTCAAAAGCTCTCACACAAAAGGAGAAACCGTTTTATTATCAGAAGCGGCTCCGAATGAAGAAAAGATCAAAGAAACCATCGAAAAGACAGGATACACATTTGTTTCTTTAAACACACAGGTATACGAAAAGAAACTGTTTGGATTGTTTTAAATCCTTAAGAATGAGAGGGAACTTTAGATGGAGATAACATTGATTATAGGTCTTGTGGGCGCATTAGTGATGTTTGCGGGGGACATGACCCTATATTACAGCAAAAATGATTATAAAAACGACGGAACATTAAACCCGGTCATAGAAATAATGAAGGCTGTCAGCACTAAAAGGCTATACATCGGAGGAATAATAGGCCCGATTGCGGCATCTTTATATTGCGCGGGATACTACCATCTTGTGCGCATAGCGGATGCAGCGCACACAAAAATTGGATTCGTTTTATTTATAATAAATTCAATCGGAATCATTTTAGGCGGTGCTTACCACAGCCACTGCGCAAACTTAGGGCTTATCGGAAGGCACGACGAAAAATCCCTGGATGAAGTGATAAAGTTTCTTTCTTTTCAAAAGAAGGTGGCTTTTGGAATACAGGCCGTAGGATTTATCGGAATGGCGGTCATGATAGTGCTCGGGTGGACGATTCTTCCAAGATGGATGATCTTACTTACACCTCTTGCCATGGTGTTTTTGACGCCGTTAGTAAGAAAACTTCCAAAGGGCCTTCACATGATTATCTGCGGAGGCTGGACAAACCTGATATCGGTCATATATTATGCGGCTGCAATAATATGCTTGGCGGTTAAGTAGCGAGTTTCCCTATAAAATGTTACTATGTTTACAGGTAGGCGAAGAAAGAGCAGGATGTATATTTGGAGGCTCTTTCAAAGGAACTTGAAAAAATCATGGATTAAGCAAGGAAGACTTCTGTCTTCCTTTTTTTTTCTTTACACAAAGCTCTTCTGCCTATATTATGTTTTAGGTAATTGTTTAATTTGTATTAGAAAGAAAACCATGAAAGAAATATCCATCGAAGAATTTAATAAACTAAATAAAGACTCTTATTTTCTAATCGACGTAAGGGATGAAGGCTTAAGGCACTACGGCACTATCCCCGGAGCAATAGCTATCGACATTGACGAAGAGAGTGAAACCGTAAATAAAAAGATAGAAGAACTTCCGAAAGAAAAAAAGCTTATTTTTTATTGCGAAGTTGGAAGAAAGACAAGAGACTTCGAAGAAGATTCTTTCCCCGAAGGTTATGAGTGCTATAGCTTAGAAGGCGGATACGTAGGGTACGTACGAAGCAAAGTTTCCGATGTTAAAGACATCGAAGAAAAGAAACAAAAGGCAGAAGAAAGCATAAGAAAGAAGTTTCATAAGCAGCTTTTTACCCCATTTGCCAAGGCTTGTAAAACCTATAAGCTTATTGAAGAAGGCGATAAAATCGCCGTTTGCATCTCGGGCGGAAAAGACTCAATGCTTATGGCAAAGCTCTTTCAGGAGATTCAAAAGCACAGACAGTGTAACTTTGAATTAGTGTTTCTTGTGATGGACCCGGGGTACAATAAAGACAACAGAGCTTTAATTGAGAGTAACGCAAAGGCTCTTGGAATCCCTGTCACCATATTTGAAAGCACCATTTTTGATGCCGTTGACACAATCGAAAAAAGCCCTTGCTATATCTGCGCCAGGATGAGAAGAGGTTATCTTTACAGTAGGGCCAAAGAACTTGGATGCAATAAGATTGCCCTGGGGCACCACTACGATGACGTAATCGAGACAATTTTAATGGGCATGCTTCACGGCGCCCAGATTCAGACCATGATGCCAAAGCTTCACAGCACAAACTTTGAAGGAATGGAGCTTATCAGGCCCCTTTACCTTGTAAGAGAAAGCGACATTTGCGCTTGGCGTGATTATAATGATTTACACTTCTTACAGTGCGCTTGCCACTTTACGGACACTTGTACCACATGTCATGAAGACGGCACCACATCTTCAAAGAGGTTAGAGACCAAGAAACTGATCGCAGCCCTAAAGAAAGATAATCCTTTTGTGGAATCAAACATCTTTAGAAGCGTAGAAAATGTAAACCTTGATACGGTGATTGAATACAAAAAAGGTGGGGAGCGTCACAACTTTCTTGATGAATATTAAAAGTTTATAAAATAGCCGTCTGTAGCCTGTTTACGGACGGCTTTTAACTTGACAAATTAAATTGAGCGCAATATAATAGGACACAAGTTAAAAGGAGGCGCAGTATGGGAAATGTAGCTGTAAGATTTTGTTCAAAGACAAAATCCGGTAACACAAAAAGAATCGCAATCGCCATAGCCGAAGGCGCAGACGTAAAAGCGATAAGTATAAGCGATGAGCCAAAGCTTAGTGAAAAAGTTGACGTTTTATTTTTGGGCGGAGCACCCTATGCAAACATTATGGCGCCTGAACTTAAAAAATATGCTGAGAGCTTAACGCCTGAAACAGTAGGAAAAGTTGTATTGTTTACAACATCCAACTGGTCAAGGAGAACAGTTAAAGCATTAAGGAAAATGCTTAAAGAAAAAGGAATAGAGGTGGCAGGAAAGTACTTCTATGCCCAGGTGTTTAACATAGCGGGAAGACTTGATGCCGCAAGGAAATTCGGAGAAAAAATGAAGGCTTAAATGCCTTTTATAAGTCTTTAGACAGAAAGAAAAGAAAATGGATAAGGAATTTGATATTCAAAGCTATATGACAAAAGGAGTTGAAAGAGTGGTGGCCGATGCGTTAAAAGCCACTGTCAAAAACCCCAGAGAGAGCGCTTATTTACTTAAGTTTGCATCGGCAAGCAAAAAGGCTTCAAAGAAAAGAGCAAAGGCCGAAGAAAAGGGAGAGCACATTCCTCCGTTCTTAATTGCAAGCGTTACATCAAGCTGTAACTTACATTGCGCAGGCTGCTATTCAAGATGCAACGGCGCCACAAACGATAAAGAAGCAAAGGACCAGCTATCGGGCGATGAATGGAAGAAAATATTCGATGAAGCCGAAGACCTTGGAGTAAGCTTTATTCTTCTTGCGGGAGGAGAGCCTTTACTTAGGTATGACGTAATTGAAGAAGCTTCAAAGAAGCCCGGAATCCTATTTCCGATTTTTACAAACGGAACCTTCATAGGCCCTAAGTATATGGATATGTTTGATGAGCACAGAAATTTAATTCCCGTACTTAGCATAGAAGGCGACAGAGTAAAAACCGATAACAGACGCGGTGAAGGCGTGTATGATAAATTGATAGAAGCCATGGATGGCTTAAAAGAAAAGGATTTAATTTTCGGAGCATCTGTAACGGTCACAAGTGAAAACTTGAGGGAAGTTACCTCTAAAGAGTTCTTAAATACTCTTTCAAAAAGAGGCTGCAAATTGGTTATATATGTAGAATATGTGCCTGTTACGGATGAAAGCACAGACCTCGCTTTGTCAGATAGTGAAAGAGACGCGCTTTTGGAGAGTGTTAAAAGAATAAGACAAGAAAACGATGAAATGGTATTTGTTTCTTTCCCCGGAGATGAAAAGAGCTCAGGCGGATGTATCGCTGCAGGAAGAGGTTTCTTTCACATTAACTCCCACGGCGGAGCGGAGCCTTGTCCATTCTCGCCTTATTCTGATGTAAATGTCAGAAACACTTCGCTTAAAGAAGCCCTTCATTCTAAACTCTTTACGCTTCTAAAAGAAAATGATATTCTTGCAGATGACCACAAAGGTGGCTGCGTGCTCTTTGAAAAGAGAGACTTAGTGGAAGCACAGCTTGCAAAAGCGGGATGTGATTGCATATAAATTATTATGAGGAGGACATTAAAATGACAGAGAAAGAGGCTATACTTAAGAGACACTCTGTAAGAAGTTATGAGGGAAAGGAAATTGAAGACGAAAAGGTTAAGCTTATCGAAGCAAAGATAGATGAACTTAACTTAGAAGGCAACTTAAACTTTAAGTTTGTAAAAGATGCGGGCAAAACCTACAATAAGTTTTTTAACGTGGTTTCAGGCCTTGGCACAGCGCCAAGCGTAATAGCATGCGTTGGAAAAGACACAAAAGACCTTGATATGCGCGTGGGATATTACGGAGAAAAGCTTGTTTTGTTTCTTCAGACCTTAGGCCTTAACACCTGCTGGACAGGCACCTTTAATAAAAAGAACATTGATGTTAACGTTAAAGACGATGAAAGCCTTGTTATTGCCATTGCCGTAGGATACGGAAAAGATCAGGGAAGGGCAAGAAAGTCTAAGACCTTAGAGCAGGTTACAGCCGGCAAAAAAGATATGCCCGATTGGTTTAAAGAAGGCGTAGAGATGGCACTTTTGGCACCTACTGCCATTAACCAGCAAAAGTTCACCATTAAGTTAAACGACGATGAGAGCGTTGAGTTTATTGATAACGGTGGCGTGTTAAGTCAGGTGGATTTGGGAATTGTGAAATGCCATTTCGAAATCGGAGCAGGAAAGAAGTTTTAATCTGGCGACCTATTGTTAATTTGTTAAGAAGCGGATAATTGCGCTTCGCTACACTCAAGATAGGGAATAAAAGAAACTGACTTTTAGCGTGTTGGTGGATTCTATCCACCGACACGTTTTGTGTTTAAGGGAGTACATTGGCAGATGCATCCGATAGGAGGAACCAATGTGGAATTACAGCTTTGAAATTCCTAATCTGATGATACTCGGAATAGTATTGTTGTTCTTCTATTCAAGGCCCAGGCTTGCTTCCAAAAGAAACATTGCCTTTATTTGGATGGTCTTAATAGAAACATGGACTATTCTTGTGGACATTCTTGCCTCAAGTATTGATAATAATTTCGCTGCATATGAGCTTCAATTGGTAGCCTTTGCCAACATGCTTTACTTTGTGGCGTTCTTTTTGCGCTCTTATGTAATGTATCTTTTCGCGGTAAGCTTGATGAAAGACACGCTGGAAGCTAACCCTGTCATAAGGCATATTGTGGGCCTTCCGTTTTATTTTGGCGTAGCTTTGTCTCTATATTCTTCCATTATCGGACATTCTCAAGGCAATGTGTTTTTATTTTACGTAGATAGGACCGGATATCATCAGGGAGACCTTTATCACTATGTGTATATTTGCGGCTTTTACTATGTGCTCATGGCATATGTGGCAATGGCTCTGTTTTGGAAAAACTTTAAGAGAAGACGCGAAAAATACGGAATGATTCTTTATAACCTTATTATAATTGCAGCCTACGTTATAAGAATTGTATTGCCAAGGCACTTAGTAATGGATACCTTTGTTCTTATGGCGATTCTTATTGTGTTCCTTGCCTTTGAAAACCCTGAGTTTTATTTGGATTTAAGAGGAACGGCTTTTAACAGACTCGCTTTCAGCGAACAACTGGAAGAAAACATAGGTAGATTTGACCTTATGCCATTTGGAATAGTGGTGCATGATTTTAATGAAATGAGAAATATTTACGGCTCGGCTCAGATGGAAGAAGGTCTGTCGTTAATAAGTAAGTATTTAAAGCAAATATTTAAAAAAGGAAAGATATTTTATTGCAGAAACGGACGATTTATTGTGCTTGTGCCACCCGGAACAGACCTAAACGAAAAGAGTGAAATAATAGCAAGCAGATTTAAACATTCCTGGAAGTCGCAGGATATGGAGCTTTACCTTTCGGCGGGATTTGCGATTTATGATGTGGTATATGAGGCAAAAGATCCGGAAATAATCTTAACCACAATGCTTAGATTCCTTGATACTGTGGGAAAGACTGACAGGGTTAGGCCGGTGCACGCCACCAAAGAAAACTTATTGCAAACACAAAAAGAAAGAGAAATAAGACAATACATAGAAAAGGCCATAGAAGATGACAGCCTTGAACTATTCTTGCAGCCCATAGTGGATGCAAAAACCGAGAAGGTAATAGGTGCGGAAGCTCTCTCAAGAATAAGAGATGACAGGGGAGATATAATCCTTCCCGGAGACTTTATTCATGTTGCCGAAAGCGGCGGAAGAATCAATGAGCTTGGAGAAATAATATTTGAAAAGACCTGTATTTTTATAAAAGAAAACGGTCTAAAAAACCTTGGAATCGAATGGATAAACGTAAACCTTTCTCCGACGCAGTTTATAAGAACAAATTTAAGTGAAAGATATTCTGCCATCGCGGAAAAGCATAAAATAGATCCGGGCGTTGTGCATTTAGAGATTACAGAAAGCTCTATGATAGATGACGGTTTCTTTATGCGTCAGATCGACGCCATGAGCCAAAAAGGTTTTAAGTTTGTGCTTGATGACTACGGAACCGGATATTCAAATCTTGCAAGGTTAAAGCATTGTCCCTTTATAAACATTAAGCTTGATATGACTATAGTGTGGGATTATTGCAG
>JAILCK010000086.1 GCA_024680435.1 Lachnospiraceae bacterium | reverse complement strand
GATATTATGACCGTTGCAAAGGCTTTGGGATGCGGTGTTCCGATCGGAGCATTTCTTCTTAATGAAAAAGTTTCAAAAAATTCATTAGTGGCCGGAGACCACGGAACTACCTACGGTGGCAACCCCTTGGCATGCGCCGCTGCCAATAAAGTGCTTGAAATATTTGCACAATCCAATATAATTAAGAATGTTAACGTAGTGGGCGACTACCTCTATGAAAAGCTTGAGGGGCTTAAAGAAAAGTCTGATAAAATCATAGCTCACAGAGGTTTGGGGCTTATACAGGGACTTGAGTTTAGCGTTCCCGTTGCTCCCATAATTAATGAAGCCCTTAAAAAAGGTTTGGTATTAATTAATGCCGGTACGAACATTTTGCGATTTGTGCCGCCCCTTATCGTATCCAAAGAAAATGTGGATGAAATGATTGCAATTTTGGAGGATTGTATCGATAAGGCATAGGGATTTGTGGATATGTCATTTACTAAAAAATTGGTTGTAATAGTTCTTATCATAGCTATGCTTGTGTGCATACTTGTGGTGGGAAATCGAAATAACTTACTTAAAGAGGAAGAAAAAGAGCAGTCTTTTTACCAGGTTGAGACGGTTTATTTATGGTATACGGAAGAGGTTCTTACAGATTACCTTACAAATGCCGCCGTTGAATTCCATGAAAAGAATCCGGGGATAAGAGTAATCCCCACTTTAATGAATTCGGGTGAGTACCTTGAAGAAATCAACAAGGCTTCTTTAAAGAATGAAAACTACCCGGATATGTATATGCTTACAAATGATTCGCTTGAAAAAGCGTATCTTGCGGGCCTTGCTTCAAAAGTAAGAGACCCTAAGAACATAATGAATGAAGAGCATTTTGGTAAGGGTGCTTTAAATGCCGTATCCTACCATGATGAGTATGTGGCTTATCCCATAGCTTTTGAAACAAGCGTGCTTTTATACAACAAAACCTATTTAAAGAACTGGGTTGAAAAAGTAAATTCCGAAGATTACGAGGCAGTGGGCGAAGGCTTAAGCTACGAAGATTTGGAATTTGAAGAAGGCGATGAACAGATTGAACATATCGAAGATATCGCCAAAGAAGAAGCGCATAAAAAACAGATTACAATCGATGATTATATTCCCGACAGCTTTGATAAGATTAAGGCTTTTGCGGATGTATACGAAGCGCCCGACAGGGTTTCTTCAATCCTTAAATGGGACGTGTCGGATATCTTTTATAACTACATGTTTGTAGGTAACTACATGATTGTTGGCGGAGATGCCGGTGATGATACCTCAAATATCGATATCGACAATGATGCGACAATTGCCTGCATGCAGGTTTATCAGCAGCTAAATCAGACTTTCTCAATCGATGCAAAGACATCGGACTATGCGGATGTGTTAAGCGATTTCCTTGACGGAAAGACAGTATATACATTGGTTACAAGCGATGCCATTGCAAAGGTTAACGCTTATATTGCCGAAAAAGAAGAGCAAAAGAAAATAGCCGCCATGGCTGATGCTCTTGATGAAGAAACAACAGGGGAAACCGCAGAAGAATCGAAAGAAGAATCTTCAGAAGATGCGCAAAGCACAGAAATAGAAGAATTTGAATTCGGATACGCCTGTGTGCCCGATGTTTCGGAAGCCTTCCGTTCAAGATCCTTATCCGTAACAGATTCTTTGGTTATTAACGGATACAGCGAAAAGAAAGATTCAGCGAACCTTTTTGCCACCTTCCTTGCTACGGATTACGCAGGAAAGCTATATGAAAAGAGCGGTAAGCTTTCCGCTTCAAAGGATGCGGAATATGAAGATGAAGCATTTGTAACATTCATGCAGGAATACGAAGAATCCATTCCTCTCCCTAAGCTTGTGGAAGCTTCAAACCTTTGGGTTCAGCTTGAAATCGCATTTACAGACATCTGGTCCGGAGAAGACCCGGTACAAAGATTTAAAGAGTTTGCAAGCCAGATAAAATCTCAGGTTGTAACTGAATAAGAAAATAAAAATCCCGTGGCTATTAAACCACGGGATTTTAAATTACTTAAAGATTTTCTTGCAAAGGTAGATGAGTAAGCAAGCAACTGCGATTTCGCAGGCAAGGCCTAAAATCAATCCTCTGGGAGCAAGAAGCCATCCTGAAAGGGCACCTGCCAAAACACCGATAATTATGTTTCTAAGAAGTGAACCCTGATCTTTCATGATTATTCCTGCAACCCATCCGATGATGGCGCCGACAACGATCGTGATTATTAAGTTTACCATGTCAAATTCTCCTTTTTGTACATAATTTATATTGCTATATACATTTTGGCATGTTATAAAGATTGAGTCAACGAATTATTCCTCCGAGATACGGAGGTTAAATGAAAAAACTATTTTCACTATTTTTACTGATTGCCCTTATGTTTCCGATATTGGCATGCGGAAAGTCTGATGGGGCATTTCTCTATGACGAAGAATTTAATATGGA
>JAILCK010000094.1 GCA_024680435.1 Lachnospiraceae bacterium | reverse complement strand
CCTGCGGTGATGGCAACAAAGGTATCAAGAAGGATAATATTAATTGATTCGCCTGTTAATGATCTTTCTTTACCTAAATAACTTCCGAATATTGCCATAGAGCCGATGCCTAAGCTTAACGTAAAGAAAGACTGGTTCATGGCTTCAGATACAACACTTGCGTTAATCTTTGAAAAATCAGGCTTTAAATAAAAGTTAACCCCCTCTTTTGCGCCGGGAAGTGTAAGGCCGTATACAGCCAAAGCAACCATTAATATTAAAAGCGCTATCATCATATACTTTGTGATTCGCTCCAATCCTTTTTGCAAAGAAAAAGAACAAATGGTACATGCTGCGATTGCAATGATTGCTGTAAATAAAAGCATCATCCAAGGGTCTGAAAGCATATTTATAAATTCGCCCGTTACTTCATCCGTTGTCTTACTTACAAAATCACCGCGAAGTGACTTAATAAAGTATCTAAAAATCCATCCTGCGATTGTGGTATAAAACATCATTAATAAGACGTTTGCAAAGGGCGAAATATATCCGTGAAATCTGAACGCTTTCTTTGTGGGAGTAAGGGTGTGATAGATATACAAAGGGCTCGTCTGCGCCGCTCTTCCCATTGAAAACTCCATAACCATTACAGGAAGCCCCAAAAGAATCAAGCAGGCTATATAAACAAGCACGAAGGCGCCGCCTCCAAGCTGCCCTACTTTCATAGGAAATCTATACACATTTCCAAGGCCGATTGCGCATCCGGCGCTTAACAAAATAAAGCCAAGACGGCTTTTAAGTCTCTCTCTTTCCATTTGAAATTCTCCTTAAACCTAACTTTACACAACAACGTCAGTATACCATTTGCCTTAAATTGTGTCGAGATTTTCTTGCCTTTACCTGCCTTTTTGAGTACTATGATTCTAAATGAGATTAAAGGAGATTTGACATGAGTGAAGCTTTAAAAAGATACAAAGAAATCATTGCGGAATGTAATAACTTATCCCATGCTCAAAACACAATTTACTGGGACATGGAAACCATAATGCCAAAGGAAGGATTTAAAGGCCACAGCGATTCTTTAACCTACCTTTCCACGGAAGTTTTTAAAAAGACTACATCCGATGAATTCTACGAACTGCTTAAAACCCTTAATACAAAAGAAGAATTTGAAAAGTTATCGGATATCGATAAATACTGCGTTAAGGAAGATTTAAAGGATATTGAAAGAGACAGACGTGTGCCCGCTGACTTCTTTGAAAGCTTTGTAAGAGCGCAAAACGAAGCAGGTGTTGCATGGCAGGATGCAAAGAAAGCAAACGACTTTTCTATCTTTGCTCCCCACTTAAAGACCATGATTGATATGACAAAGCGAATGGTTAAATATCAATATCCCGATGAAGACCCTTACGATGCTCTTTTGGATCAATATGAAGAAGGCATGACAAGGGAAGCTTACGATAAGGTATTTAATGAATTAAAAGAAGGTTTGGTGCCTTTAATTAAGAAGATTACAGCATGTAACAAAAAAGAAAATTCTAAGTTTAATGATACATTTTCTATCCCTGCGGAAAAAGAAACCGAAAAGCTTTTACTTAACTACATAGGCTTTTCTTTTGACAAAGGAACAACCGGCGAAACCGAGCACCCATTTACCATGGAGTTTTCTTCAAAAGATGTGCGTGTGTCAAACCACTTTAGAGAAGACGACGTAACAGACCCTATGTTCTCTGCCATTCACGAAGGCGGACATGCTATTTTTGAGCAGAATGTTTCCGAAGAGTTGGACGGCACAACTGCAGGGTCTTGTAAGTATTTAGGCCTTCACGAAAGCCAAAGTAGGTTCTATGAAAATATTTTGGGAAGAAACAAAAACTTCTGGGTTCCAATTTATGAAAAGATTCAGGAAATCGAGCCTAAGCTTAAGGCAGTTTCTTTGGACGAATTCTACGAAAAGATTAACTTTGTAAAGAACTCCTTTATAAGAACCGCAGCCGATGAAGTGACATACTGCTTACACATAATTGTTCGCTACGAAATTGAAAAAGAAATCTTTTTAAACAATGTGGATGTTGATTCACTTCCCAAGCTTTGGAACGAAAAAATGCAGGAATATTTAGGCATCACTCCTTCCTGCCCCGCTGAAGGAATCCTACAGGATATGCACTGGAGCGACGGAAGCTTTGGATACTTCCCCACTTATCTTCTTGGCACAATTTACGACGGAATGTATCTTGAAAAGATTACGGAAGAGCTTGGAGATATCGATGTAATCTTAAAAGAAGGAAGAATCTTAGAAATCACAAAGTGGCTTAATGAAAAGATTCATAAATATGGCTCTTCAAGAAAGCCTAAGGAAGTAATAAAAGCTGTTTGCGGCAAGGAAGTAAGCGCTCAGCCCATACTTAAATACTTTACAGAAAAGTACACTAAACTCTACAATTTATAAGCACAAAAATCCCCTCGAATATATTTCGAGGGGATTTTATTACATAACCACTACGCTTCCGTCTTCTTTTACTTCAATGGTGTCTCCCGTTTTAACGGTGTTTAAAAACTCTTCTCCAAGGTCATCAATTGCGATAATATCAGACCCTTCCCACACAACGGATAAAATCACGCCTGCTGCCGCAAGGGAATCTATCTTTTCTGAAAAAAGTAAGCAGGAAGGATTAATGCCCATTGAGCAAATAACCTGAAGCACCATTCCTCCTGTTGTGGAGCCAATGGTCTTAGGTAAGCAAAGCGCTTTCTTTGTAATGTTTTTTCCATATATATCCGGATTGTTTTGATCTGCCACAATTACATTTTTAGCATTTGATAAAGCAGACTTTTGGAATGTAGCCAAGGTGTTTACTCCTTGATGAGAAACCACAGCCTCACCTTTATAGTATCCGGGATTAATAACGCGTCCTTTAAATTCTGCCATCTTTAAACCTCCTTACCCACAATGTAATTAAGCAATTCTTCGTCTTTAAAGTACTTAGCCATTGTGTATGTGCGAAGTTTATTTGAAGGCGTCATGAT
>JAILCK010000065.1 GCA_024680435.1 Lachnospiraceae bacterium | reverse complement strand
GCATTGCATCCGTATTCAGACGTGTAACCGATTCTAAGAATCATTTGTATGTTATCAATATTAAGTACCGATTGAAGATTTGCCTTATACTCTTCCTCTTCAATTGCATAGCTCATAGGCTGAACGGAAATGCCTGCATCTGTTAACTCTAACCATAATTCTACAGTTTGCATGCCGCATTCCACAAGCTGTTTCTCTGTATTTTCGGAAGAAATAATGCAAAAGCCTGAGCAACCTTCAAGCTGTTTTTTGGCAGTATCGATTCCCTGCTTTGAGAATGTTTCACCCTTGGCGCTTTCATGATTTGTTGTAAGGTAATATAAGCTTTTCTTGATGCCTAAGATTCCAAGCTGCTCAGCCGGCAAACCATCCTTTGTTTTCTTGGTTTCCGCATTTGATAATCTAAGCCAGTTTGACAGTTCCTCGGCGGCCTCTTTATCGTTTGCCTGGACAATATAAGCATCCAGCGTAGTTTTTTTAATGGCTTCAAATTCCGAAGAACCGTTTTCAAAGTAAAAATCCGGATCTAAGCTCCCACATTCGCTGCTTAAATACGTAGCAGAAAGCGCTTGATTTTCAAACCCACGTTTATCCGTGTGGCGCTTTTTTATAAGCTCAGCTAAGCTTAAGTTAGCTTCCTCACTGCTCTTATGATATTTGACAGTAATTTCTTTATTCTCTTCGTCAAAAGAGTATTCAGTTTTGTATCCGTAGGCTTCAAAGCTCTTCATTAAGGTTTTGGCATAACATCCAAGGGAGATAAATACTTCCCTTCCTTTCGGATCGATAACATCAAGCTTTTTTTCAGGGTCTGCCTCTATCACCACATATTCTTTTTCAGGATAAACCGTAATCTCCCATGATTGTATGTTGTGAGAATTTGGCGCTAAAGATCCCAAGTAGAAAACTTCCTGCAATTCCTCTGAAAGATTTGAAACTTTCTTGTTGGTTTTAACGTCAATTTTTCTGCCAAGAAAAAGCAATATGCCAACAAGTACAATAACGATGGAAACCGTTATAAATAAGATTTTGATTTTCATAAATCCCTCCTCATAGTAAAATCAATGAATTAATTAAACCATTGGTTCAATTAATTGTCAATAAAAAATGTATAAAGAAAAAGAACGCTGCAAACTTTAAGTTCGCAGCGCTCATAACACAGACTATTGTCTATTCTTCAGTTGATTCAGCGTTGGGATCATACTCAAGTATGTCTCCCGGCTGGCAATTAAGCGTGTCGCAGATTGCTTCAAGTGTGGAGAATCGAATGGCGCTTATTTTGCCGGTTTTCATCTTTGAAAGATTTACGTTTGTGACGCCAACCTTTTCTGAGAGCTCATTTAAACTGATTTTACGATCCGCCATCATGCGGTCGAGTCTTAAGATTATTTTACCCATGTCGTCCTCCTTATAATGTTTCATCATCGTTTTTCTGAAGTTCGATGCCATAGTTAAAGATTGAGCATAAGCACCATAAGCTGAGTGCAACACATACTGCGATTCCTACGCTGCTTAAAGCTACAAGGATTGTTGTGATGATTGCTGCTGTCTTAATCTGCTTTAAAACTGTTTCTGAGAAAGGTGATTCGCTTTCCTTGATAGTTACAAATGCCTTACGAAGCTTTGCCAATGCAAATGCGAAAACTCCTGCTACAACTGCGCCGTATAAAGCGTTGCATCCTGCCCATGTGCTGAATGTTTCAAAATTAAAGGAATCAACAAGTGGTGTACCCTGATATGCAATAAACTGTGTGGTGCCACCAAATGCAAGTTTCCATTGTCCGCCTGCGTATGATACGAATTCATTGAGCTGTTCTGAAAAGCAGAAAATTGAAATGCCGGAAAGTAAGCAAATGATTGCGCCTACAAGAAATACTATACTGAATGCCTTTAATACCTTTGATGTTGTGTCTGCTGATTTTTTGATGTTTGCAAGTTTGTTGTTTTTCATTTTTAATGTCCTCTTCTTTTTTAATGTTTTGTTTTTGTTTTTTACTATGTTTTATTATTTTGTTTTTTCATTTGACTTTCGATAACCATTTTCCTCTGCAGTAGGAAACATTAAGTATTTATCGTTTGTCGATAATTAATTTATAATACACGTTGAAACGTTTGTCAACAACTTTTTATCGTTTGTCGATAATTTTTTTATAATTTCTTTTAATCTTTTATCTTTATTAGCCCTCAAACGTTGATTATATCAGCATTTTTAGCCTAAAGAAAAAATATGTACAACCAAACATTTATGTTAAAATCATCTTTGTAACCATAAATTTAGAGTAACTGCTACGTATCTATAGCAGTCACATAAAGGAGAATGAAGTGACCGAGGCGGAATTTAACGCCTGCATTAAAGCTATACTTAACGGTGACAAAAAGGGGCTCCGAGACATTTACGATGTATATTTAAGCTACATCTATCGCATCGTGTACGGTGTTGTGGGGCACAAAGAAACTGCTGAAGACATAACCAGCGAGTTTTTTATAAAGCTTTGGCAGCAAGCCGATAAGTATAAAGAAGGAAGCGGGCATAAAGGGTATCTT
>JAILCK010000062.1 GCA_024680435.1 Lachnospiraceae bacterium | reverse complement strand
TTTACTATCTTAGTGGCAGAGGAGTAAGCATAGGCTAACTCTTTAAACAAATAATGATTTGACAGACCTTTGGCTTAAATAAGCCGATATTCTGTTTATGATACTAAGGAGATTTATATGAACACTGTATTAGGATTATCTATCCCCTTTATAGGCACCACACTTGGCTCAGCCTGTGTGTTCTTAATGAGGGGTGAATTAAAAAAGAGCTTAGAGAGAGCTCTTTCAGGATTTGCGGCAGGCGTTATGGTGGCCGCATCTATCTGGAGCCTTATTATTCCCGCAATGGAACAATCCGAAGGCATGGGAAGATTATCTTTTCTTCCCGCAGTTATAGGCTTTTGGATTGGTATTGCATTCTTGCTTTTACTTGACTGTGTAACACCTCACCTTCACATTTACACAGAAAAGCAGGAAGGTCCAAGCAGTTCTTTAAAAAGAACCACTATGATGGTGCTTGCGGTTACACTTCACAATGTTCCGGAAGGCATGGCTATAGGTGTTGTTTACGCGGCTTTTCTTTCAGGAACGTCTGATATTACGGCAGGTGCGGCCTTAGCTTTGGCAATAGGTATCGCCATTCAGAACTTCCCTGAAGGCGCCATTATTTCAATGCCCCTTAGAGCAGAAGGCATATCTAAGGGAAAGGCATTTTGGCTTGGTACTTTATCAGGGGCTGTTGAGCCTGTGGCAGCCGTTGTTACAATTCTTGCAACAAGAGCAATTGGCACCATGCTTCCCTACCTTCTTTCATTCGCGGCAGGTGCCATGATGTACGTTGTTGTGGAAGAACTTGTGCCCGAAATGGCGGAAGGAGAGCACTCAAACGTCGGAGTAATAATGTTTGCCGTGGGATTTACACTTATGATGGCACTTGATGTAGCATTAGGATAATTACCGGTCCCTCCCTTTTAAGGGAGGGACTTTTTAGGTGTAAGAAAAATCAACCTTGTTTCTTTTTTTAATTAGTTGTAGCATAGAGAATGTTTTAGACTAAAGATTTAGGAAAAGGCACTAAACTATAAAGGAAGGTGACCGTAAATGATGTTAGCTAACTATCACACACATACCGTAAGGTGCAAACACGCTAAAGGCACAGAGCGTGAATACATAGAAGCGGCCATTAAAGAAGGCTTTAAAACCTTAGGCTTTTCAGACCACACGCCGCAGCCATATCCCAAAGGATTTACATCAGGTATCAGAATGGATATGGACCAAATCGGTGACTACACAGAGACTTTGGTTAAATTAAGAGAAGAATATAAAGACCAAATTCAAATCTTGATTGGATACGAAGTAGAGTACACTTTAAAATTCTTTGACACGCTTTTAAAAGAGCTTAGGCAATATCCCCTTGATTACATTATTCAGGGACAGCACTTTGTTAAAGACGAAGTTGAGGGAATATATGTGGGACGCCCCAATGAGTCTGAGGAAAAGTTAAAAGAATACGTTGATTTTACAATCGAGGGCATGAAGACAGGTTTGTTTACTTATTTAGCGCATCCTGACTTATTTAACTTCGCGGGCCCCGATGACATTTATCAAAAGCATATGAGAAGAATATTTGAAGCTTCTCTTGATTTAAACATTCCTTTGGAAGTTAACTTCCTAGGTTTTATAGATGGACGTCACTATCCTTCGAAGCGATTCTTTGAACTTACCAAAGAATATAATCCTCACATCGTTTTAGGATGTGATGCTCACGCCCCCGAACAGCTTAAACAAGCTGAGCACGTTCCCGGCATGAGCGAGTTTTTAAAGGAATGTAACATAGAGGTTACAAATGATAATAGAGTGACAATAATAGATTGTAAATAAAGAAACAAATAGAAAAGCGAGTGTGGAGGAAGTCATCACACCCGCTTTTCTTTGTATTGAAGGGAAGTTTAATATATGCTTTTTAACCTTTAACGGCGCCTGCGGTCATACCTGAAATAAACAAGCGGTTAAACACTATGTAGATTATGATCATAGGTATAAGGGAAATTGCCGTACCTGCAAGCATTAAGTTCCATGCTGAAGCAGTGGATCCCGATGACTTAAGGTGCATAATACCTACAACCAAAGGCATTCTCTTAGGATCCGTCATTGTAAATACCATGGGAAGCATGTAATCGTTCCATGAACTTCTGAAGGAAAGGATTGCTACGGTTCCTACAAGTGGTTTACATAACGGAAAAATGATACGTCTGTATATTCCGAAGAAGGAACAACCGTCTATCTTTGCGGCTTCGTCGATTTCTGTGGGAATTGATGTTACAAAGCCTCTTGCAATAAAGAGATTTGTTACATTCATACCAAACACTCTGATTATTATTACGCCCCAAAGAGATTTATTTAAATTTACAAATTTCATAATCATCAAAAGAGGATAGAGGGTAAGTGTACCAAGGGACACAAACATGGAAGAAATCATGAAATAAAAGATTAATTCCTTTCCCTTAAATTTTCCTCTTGAAAAAGCATATCCGCAGATTGTACTGGAAAGAATGGAGCCTATTACACAGAAAAAGGAAAGAAACACACTGTTTTTTGTGTAAGTGGAAAAATCTGCAAGCTCCCAGGCTTTCTTGTAGTTTTCAAACACAAATTGCTTTGGAAAAAGGGTATTTCCGGTGGTAAGTACTTCCATGTTGCTTTTAAATGAAGACATGAAGGTAAAAAACACGGGAAAAAAGCTTATTACAAAGAATATAGCCAAAAATATGTAAATAATTGAATTTGAAAGGTTTCTTTTTGCTTTTGTCATACCTGCCTCCTAGCCTTCCAATTCCTTAAGCTTCTTGGTGGCCTTTAAGTAAATGATGGTCACAATGCCAAGGAAGATGGCGGTAATAAGCGCCATTGCCGAAGCATAGCCTATTTCGATATTTCGTCCGCTCTTTCCGAAGAAGGACTTATAAATGTATGTCATTACCACTTCCGTGGTGCCTCCGGGCTGACCGTTTGTACATGAAATAACAAGGTCACAAACCTTAAGGCTTCCTACGATTGCCATAAGTAAAATTGACTGGAAGATCGGGGCAATCATGGGAAGAGTGATCTTAAAGAAGCACTTAGGTCCCGTCGCTCCGTCGATTGCGGCACATTCATAAAGCTCTTTTGGAATACTTTGTAAAGCCATAAGGAAGAATATCATGTTGATTCCGTAGTTTTGCCAAACGGAAGCGATTCCCAAAATAAGCATGGCTTTTGATTTTGTGTTAAACCAGTTAATGGGCTTTGTGATAATGCCTAAATTCTGAAGCATTGTGTTTATCATGCCGTTGTAGGATGCAAACAATAAGGAGAAGATAAGTCCTATGATTGCAGCGGATATAATGGCGGGCATGAAAAGGGTTACTCTAAAGAAAGAAATGCCCTTAAGTTTTTTATTTAAAAAGACTGCCAAAAGTAAAGCCAAGGGGATTTCTACGGCAAGTTTACCCAAGGATAAAAGCACCGTATTTATTAAAGACATCCAAAAGTCAGGCTCTCTTTGAAAGATTCTTACGAAATTTGCAAGTCCTGTAAACTTAGCATCGCCAAAGCCTGTGTAATTTGTAAAGGCGTAGCGAAGAATGTAAACAATTGGAACATAGGAAAAGATTATGAAGCCGATTAAGAAAGGCAAAATCATCAAAAAGGCCTGCATATTGTCTTTGCTAATTTTTTTAATCCTTACTTTTCCTCCGGTTTCATTTTGTTTGCTCATATATAAACTCCTTAAAAATAAACATAAAAGCGTGCATCCGTGGCATGCTGACTACGGATGCACACTCTTTTTGCTTAATTAGTCTCTTGTAACTTTATAGCCGTCACCTGCTATGTATTCTTTACGTGTTTCTTCATCCAAGTTTGCAAGGCCTCCGTTCAAACGATCGTCAAGATCCTTTAATACGGTAGCTGCATCTTCTGAGTAACCACCTGATAAAAGCTTAGCCAATGTTTCTCTTGCGGATAATCCTTCGTAAGAGATAACGCCCTTAGGATCGGACATTCTTAAGATGAACTGGTTATCCTTAAATGTAGAGAATTCCTTCCAACCCTTGATAGCAGAATCCTTTGAAAGACCGATTACAGAGCCTCTGTAAGGAATGTACATACCCTGTTCGTACATGGGAGCAAGGTTTTCATCGGCATAGAAGAATTCAAGTACAGTAGCAATCTTTGAAGGATCCTTTGATTCAAGTGCCTTCTTTGCAACGCCTAAGATGTTTACGGCTCTTGTCATTTCTTTGTATTCATAACCGGTATCCTTGATTGCAGGGGGATCGCATACTTCCCAGTTGCAAACTGCAGGGAACTGTTCTGTGTAAACTGCTACGTCAAAAGAAGCTGCCATAACAATACCTACATGTCCTGCTGCAAACTGAGCTCTTGCTGTATCTGCGTCCATGTTTTCGTATCCGGGGAATACGCTTCCGTCATCAATCATTCCCATGATGTTTTCAATAATGGGAAGACCGTCTGAGTATTTGTACTGACCTGATACAGCATCATATCCAAAATGTCCCAAAGAAGCAGCCGATACACTGTAAATGTAGTGGTCAAGAGTCCAACCGCTCTGAAGAGCAAGGAAGTAACCGTATGCGTCTCCGTTACTTGCTTCTGTAATAAGTTTAGCGTCTTCTCTTACTTCATCCCATGTCTTGGGAGCATCTTTAATACCAGCCTTATCAAAGAGGTCTCTGTTGATGATCATCTTGTAAGACTCAATGCTGTAAGGAAGAGTGTAAATCTTATCGTTAAACACCTGGTCGCCTACGATAAGATCTTTCTTATCATATTTTTCAAGTAATGATTCGCTTCCCGGAAGATCGGAAATGGGAACCGCATAACCTGCTGTTACGTATTGGGCAAATGTGTTTGATGAAGGGCTGAAAAGGTCGGGACCGTCATTTGCCATCAAAGCTACGTTGATTGTGTCTGCGTAGTCGGAACCATAAACTGTGTATTCAATCTTGATTCCTTTTTCTTTACCGATTGTGTTGTTAAATTCTTCAATCTGAGCATCTCTCATTGTTTTTGAGTGAGCACTGTCAGACCAAACTGTGACTACCTGCATTTCTGATGCGGGTGAAGCTTCTTCGGTTTTAGCTTCTTCTGTCTTTGTTTCTGTTTCGCTTGTTGCAGTGGGTGTGGATTCAGGCTCAGATGTGGAACCGCATCCTGAAAGGCCCATTGCACAAAGAGAAGCAGCAAGTAATAATGCTACGATTTTTCTTTTCATGTTTACCTCCCAAAAAGAAATAATAGTTTTTACGCTTTCATTATATTTTCAAAATCCCCAATAAAGTAGGCAGAAAAACCATACACCATTTATAGGAAAAAGGGTCTTTTCAGCCTATAAAAGATGAAATTTTTTACACCTTTTTAACAATTTGAAGCTGTAGTATAATATAGTTTGCGTATTTTAAAATACTTATTATAATAAATTTGGCTTTATGGGTTTGTTTTCGGGGGAAAATAAAGAGTAAGCTTTAAGAAGGTGTTTTATGGCCATAAGTGTTTTACTACTTATAATAAGCGCAATTGTACTGATTTTTCTTGTGCCGCATTCAAGATACGGCCTTCCTATGTTTTTCATTATTTTCGGCGTGGTTTTGGCCACACTTTCCGTATTGTTTCAATACTATTCATCATCAAGCTATGTACCCCCTTTGTACCTTCCCTTCAGAAACTTTGATATCTATTTATACAGAACCATAGGAAGAAACATTAAGCTTCCCATGGGCATTATCCAGACCTTAAGAAATTTAGGTGTTGTGATTTATTTACTTGGAATATCCGCCCTTATAGATATAATCCGCACCAATATAAAACAGGGAAAAAGAAAAAAGTCTTTCTTTGAAACCAATGTTTCAAGAGTGATTTGCCTATGCTTATCTTTCTTATACCTTTTCTTTTATAGCAATAAAACTGCCTACAAGGCCTATCTTTTATATTATAAGATTGCCCCTTCATCAAGGAAACATTTAGTGTTTGCACTATCTGCCTTGCATGTTACCTTTTGCGTGGCAATAGCTCTCTTTATGTTTTATCCCCTGGTTTTATTCTTAATTAATGTAATAAAGAAAAACGTTACCTGCTTTATAAATACGGTAATAATTTTAGTCTCAAGCGTTACTGTCACAAATGTTTGCTTTTACTACTTTTTGTTTTTGGGAATCTTTAAAAACACCACAAAGGACGTGTTTAAAAACGGATTCTGGTTCTTTAATAATATAAATAAAATCCCGAATCTTTACCTAAGCATCTACCCCTTGTTTGCCCTGGCAATGCTTGTGTTTATAGTGCTTAGCATAAACGGTTTCTTTGACCTTGACCTTGTGTCTTACTCTCAAAACAGAATCCTAAAAAAGCAGATAGATGACTTAAACTATAACCTAAAGGATTTCTTTCACTCAGAAAAAAACCTTATGTTTTCCGTAAACATCCTGGCCAATGAAGCTTTATCCGATTACGGAAGTAAAGAGGGAGAAGAAAAGCTTAAAAGAATAATCGATATTTCAAACAGGCAGATGACTACCCTTTCAGAGTCATTAAATTCTATAAAGCTTCTTAGTAACATAAAGAAAAATGCCGTAGATATAAAGAAACTGACCGATGAAGCAATAAGCAGCGTAAGCATCCCTGAGGATGTAGTGCTTATTAAAAGCTATTGTCCCTTCGATGTTCTTTGTACATTGGATCCTTATCACACAAAGCATGCGCTATCAAACCTTATTATGAATTCCCTTGATTCGCTGGCCATGTCTGAAAGCAATGAAAAGAAGATTGAAATAACAATAGATGCAAGCAAAGAGTGGGTATACTGGTCGCTTTATGATAACGGAACGGGACTTGATAAAAGAAGCGTAAAGAAATTCATGATGCCCTTTGTATCAACCAAATCAAAGAACACAAACTGGGGTATCGGCCTTCCCTATGCCTTCAGAGTTATAAGCACTCAGTTAGGCCAAATGAAAATAACCGGAAGCAAAACCCCCGGTAAAAAATATGCACTGGTAGAAATACTTTTACCAAGGAGAAGAAACGATAATGGAAAAGATCAAAATCCTGATAGCTGACGATAACAGAGAGATAAGGGATTATTTTGCAAATATATTGTCAAGAGAGCCCGATATGGAAGTGGTGGGATGCGTGGCATCGGGAATTGATGCCATCAACTTTACAAATGAGAATCCACCAGATATTATTTTAATGGATATCCAAATGGAGACACGCACCGCAGGAATCGATGCGGCCACAAAGATATTAAAAAAGCACACAGACACTAAAATCATTATCTTAACCATATTAGAAGACGACGACCTTTTGTTTGCGGCTTATTGCGCCGGAGTTATGGACTATATAATCAAGACAGATTCCATAAGCCAGGTGTTAAATTCCATAAGAAACGTGCATAAAAATCAGCTTATTTTAAGGCCTCAATATGCAGAAAAAATAATAGAAGAATTAAGCCATGTCAAAGAACAAAAGCAAAGCTTAATCTACTTTATGAACATACTTACAAAGCTTTCAAACTCAGAGTTTGAAGTGCTTAAAAGCTTATATATGGGCATGACTTATAAGCAGATTTCAGAAATAAGATACGTATCAACCGTCACCATAAAGAGTCAGATTCATTCCATCTTAAAAAAGTTTGGTATGAGAAGCATTAAAGAAGTAATAAAAGAATTAAAGACAATCGGCTTTGAACAGATAGTTGATAAGTGCAGATAGGTAACTACAAAATGAAAATCGGTGAATTTGCTAAAAAGCATAATGTAACCATAGACACCATAAGACATTACATTTCCGAAGGGCTTTTAACGCCTCTTAGAGAAAACACTCAGTATAATTTTTCTGAAATAGATGACGATGTCTTGGATTCAATATTGCTTTTAAAAAATATGAATTTTAAGCTTGAAGAGATGCGGGCCTTTCTTCTTTTTCAAACTATGTACACAAACGGTTCCTTTAAAAGACTGGGTTCTTTTAAAGAAAATTTTCTTGAAAAGCTTAAAGAAAACAAGGAAGAAATAAAACGCCTTGAAAAGATGAATGAGCTTATAGAAAAGAAGCTTGATGACTACACAGACTTTAACGGCTTTAGACGAGGAATAGCATTGTCTATGCTTTCTGAGTTTGCATGCCCTGATTGCAATGAGGCTTTGGAGCTTGAAAAGCCTGAGCTTAAGCATAACGAGATTATAAGCGGAGAATTGGTGTGCCCTAAGTGTAAGAAGCGCTTCTATATCAGATACGGAATGCTCTCTGATTGCCCCATAGATGATATAGATTGTCATGCTGATGATGAAATATCCAACATGGCGGATACTTATTTAGAACATAACGATGATAATTACATTTTAAATACAAGAGAGCTATTTCAAAAAGCTGCGGACATTGTAAGAGAAAATGCAAAGAACGCAAAGAATGTTTATATTGACGGAGAATCGGTGGGCTTTCTTAACAGCGCCATATTAAGGTCAATTCCAAAGGATGCAAGGCTTTATGTAAGCTTACGCGATAATGTCACCATAAAGTATTACCTTGAAGATGTATTCCCAAAAGAAACCCTGATATATGCTTTAAAAAAAGAAAAAGCTCCCTTTAAAGAAAACTTTGATTATGCCTTCATGGAAGACTATGACATAAACTACCTTTATAAAAGGGACATTCCCAAAGATATTCTTTTTACAAAGGATGCAAAGGTTGATTTTTTTAAAGCCATAGTCGATAAATCCTCAAGCCTTCCCGGTGAAGCCTTCTTTTTAAACGATTTAAAAGAAAAGGGATTTTTAAGGGAATCCGCCTTCTTAACTAAAAAGATTGTAAGAAAAAAAGAGTCTATGGACCTGTCTATGGTAGACGAAAATGAAGACATATATGTTCAATACGGAATATACACATTTAAAACCTTGGGTTAACCCAAGGTTTTTTAAATATTTTTAAAAAAGTTTTGGAAATATCTATGTTGACATTGCCTTTACCCAATAGAATATGCTTTATCCATCAAACGATGGAGGAAAGAAATGAAAGAAATAATAAAAAAACACTATGTAAGATTTATACTTGCCATAATTTTTTCAGCATTATATTCAGTGGCATTTGTGGGCATAAGCCTTCTCCTTGAAAAAATAGTAGATTTAGCCACCAAAGGAGAGGTGAGAAAAGCAGTTTTAGTTTCCGCCGCTTATATAATCGCATTTGCCATAATTATGGTTTTACAGGCATTCTTTGAAGTAAAGCTTAATCAGACCGCAATAGGTGAAATGAGAAAGAATATAGTTAAAAAGGTGCTTAATAAAAGCAGTCTTGATTTTGGAAAGTACAAAGAAAGCGATTATGTTTCTTTGATCCAAAATGATGTAAAGAAGGTGGAAGACGGATATATAGAGACGATTCTTTCAATAGTTTCGGCAATTGTTATGCTTATATTTGCTGTAATTGTTATGACCAACTATTCATGGGTATTCACAGCTTCAATGTTTGGAATGATAGTTTTAATGTGTGTGGTTCCGTCTGTTTTTTCAAAAAAGCTTTCTTTATCAAACCTTAAATTGTCAAAGGCACAAGAAGAAATGACGGAAGGAATCACAGAAGCCGTTTCAGGATACGAAGTAATAAAATCCTTTGGAAAAGAAGACTATGCCGTAAATAAGTTTTCAAAGAAAAACGAAGTCTTAATTAAGGCTGCAAGCAGATTTTCAAACATAAAGAAAATGAACACAAGCGTGTCAAACTCATTAATGTTTGTAATGCAAATGGTAATATGTGTTCTTTCGGGATACTTTATTTATAAAGGAAAAATAAGTTACGCAAGCATGGTGGGGGTAATTCAGGTATCAGGTTCAGCCTGTCAGCCTATATTTCAATTGTTTGCCTTAATCCCCACCATACAGGCATTAAAGCCGATTTTAGAAAAAATATCTGCATACACCAAAGACTCTTATGAAGAAAAAGAGACTAACGCAGAGGCTTTAAAGGACTGGAATAAAATCACTGTAAAAAATGTTTCCTTTACATACCCCGGTAATGATAAAGAAACCCTTTCAGATGTATCTTTAAGCATCGAAAGAGGTAAAAAATACCTGATTGTAGGGGAGAGCGGATCGGGAAAAACCACACTTATAAACATGCTTTGCGGAAACTTTGCACCGGATAAAGGAAAAATCATCATAGATAAAAAGGAAGGCATAAATGTTGCTTCCTGCCTTAAAAAGATGACATCCGTAGTGTGGCAAAAGATTTTCCTTTTCAATGATTCCATTAAAGAAAACATACTTCTTGGGGAAAAAGAATCCCTTGGCTTTAAAGAAGCCATAAAGGATGCCAAATTACAGGATATGATAAAAGAAAAAGGGGAAGAATACATGGTTGGAAGTGACGGTAACCTCTTATCCGGCGGCCAAAAACAAAGAGTGGCCATTGCCAGAGCCCTTTATTCAAACAAAGATATAATCGTGCTTGATGAGGGTATCAGCGCTCTTGATAAAGAAAATGCAGAAAAGATAGAGGAGAGCCTTTTAAATAATAAAGATAAAACCCTTATATCGATTTCGCATCATATTTCCGGAAAGATGCTTGATAAGTATGATGAAGTCATAAGCATAAAGGGAGGAAAGGTGGAAATGGCCGGTTGATTTAACTTTATTTTATTTGTGACAAATTTGAAAGAATTATGTAAGCAGATTCGATGGAGAGTAAGTATTTAACTTTGTATTATAAGTACATAAGATACAAAAAAGCACAGAAAACAAAGGAGAAATACTTATGAATACAAAGAAAAAATACTTAAACATCCCCATGGTAGAAAACCTTTACAACAGAGATTATTGCAAAGAGCTTGCTCTTAAGATTATAGATGATGAAACAATTACAGGAATGAGCAAAGCGCAGCTTTCGGTTGAAATCTTTGCACACGCTTACATTTATTACAACTTCCCCTTGATTCCCGCAATCATGAGAAAGATGAGAGCTTTTAAGTCAGTATACAGAAGCGTTGAAGACGGAGTCGATCTTGAAGATAACGGAGATAAGCTTATAAGAAGAATTGCATATCGCGTAATCTGGTGTCTTCCTAAAATTTTAAGAGTAGCTACAGCATAAAGAAAAGTGCGGCAGGTCGAATGGCCTGCCGTTTTTTAATTGTAGCCTGTCTTATTTTGTGCTACGATTAGTCAGGAAAATTTATTTAGAGGAAATAAAGATGGCTAAGAAAAACATCAGATTTTACTTTTCTTTATGGACAGTTAAAATAATGCGCTTATCTATGAAGGCGCTTGGAAAGAACGCGGCACATTTACCGGGCAAGTTTGCAATTAAGCTTTGCCCTAATTTTATTGAGCTTATGGATAAGCCAAAGCACACAATCGGTGTTACAGGCACAAACGGAAAGACCACCGTTTCTAACTTGCTTGTGGATATGCTTGAAGCTTGCGGGCACAAAACAACTAACAACCGTTTGGGTTCAAACATGAGAGAGGGCGTTGCCAGTGCTTTAATCGCTAACTCTACCATTACCGGAAAGTCTAAAAACGACTGGGCGGTTCTTGAAATAGATGAGAGAAGCTCAATGCATATTTACCCTTATTTAAAGCCTGAATACGTTATTTGCACAAACCTTTTCAGGGATTCTATCTTACGTAACGGAAGCCCCGAATACATTCAAAAAATCGTTTCTGACAACATGCAAAAAGAAACCAAGTTAATCTTAAATGCGGATGACTTGATTTCAGGAAGTGTAGCACCTGAAAATCCCAGAATTTACTATTCTATCAGAAGACTTCCTTCTGACACTGATAAGTGTGAAAACCTTGTAAATGACTGTCAGATCTGCCCTAAGTGCGCCACAAAGCTTGAATACGAATATGTGCGCTATCATCAAATCGGTAAGGCTTACTGCCCTAAGTGCGGATTCTCATCCCCTAAGCCTGATTATGATGCTGAAGTTAATTTTGACAAAAACACAATGGTTATATATGAAAAGAATGCAAAAGAAGAGTACGAGCTTCTTAATAACAGTATTTTCAACATTTATAACCAGCTTACAATTACGGCTTTACTTAGAGAAGTGGGCATAAGCGCCGATAAAATCAGAGAAAGCCTTAAAAAGATTTCTCTTCCCGACTATAGATACACTAAGTTTAGAGTGGGAAATATCGATGTTGTTGATATGATGGCAAAAGAGCATAACCCTATCGCTTGTTCGGTTGTCTTTGATTATGTGTCCAAAGAGCCCGGAAGAAAGGAAGTTTTGTTCTTACTTGACGATGAGACTCCGAAAGAGAGTATGTGCTGGATTTATGACTGTGACTATGAAAAGTTAAATTCAGACCTTATTAAGCACATTATTATCCCCGGATCTCGTTCTTTGGATCAAAAATTAAGATTACTCATGGCAGGAGTACCTGAAGAAAAAATCATTATCGACATGCAGGATATGGAGGCTCCCGATTACCTTGAGCTAAAAGACACCGATACAATCTTTGTGCTTCACCAGCACTGGAAGCCTGAGGTTGATAAAAAGGTTGTGGCCAAGATAAAAGACTTACTTAACAAACATTTCGGGGAGGAGGCATAACATGGAAGAAAAGATTATCATAGAAGAACTCTTTCCTGAAATAGCTAATTTATACGGTGATACGGGAAATGTACGCTACTTAAAAAAGTGCTTACCGGATGCAGAGTTTGTTAAAGATTATTTAAACGAAGAACCTTTCTTTAATAAAACAAAGCCTTCTTTAATCTACATGGGCCCTATGTCAGAGCATGCCCAGGAACTTGTAATTGACAGGCTTATGCCTTATAAAGAGCGCCTTAAAGAGCTTATTGATGATGGCATAGTGTTTCTTTTAACGGGAAATGCTGCAGAAGTTTTTTATAAAGAAATTGAAAACGAAGACGGAAGCAAGATTCCCTGCTTAAACATTTTTGACTTTACGGCAAAAAGAAAAATGTTTAACCGCTATAATCGCCACGTAATGGGGAAAATGGATGATATTACTATTGTTGGATACAAAAACCAGTTTACCCATTCATACGGAGATAACTCAAAGGGTTACTTCTTTAAGGTTGAAAGAGGAGACGGCCTTTACCCCGGAAATGAATTTGAAGGGGTTAGAAAGAATAACTTTATAGGAACCTATTTACTTGGCCCCATCTTAATTCAAAACCCTTATTTTACAGAGTATATCCTTAAACTAATGGGTGTTAGGGAGCCTAAGCTTGCTTTTAAGGATACAATTGTAGCGGCATACGAAAGAAGATTAAGCGAATACAAGGAATTTGATTTTCCTATAATTTAATAAAAGGGAGAAGTTATGAGAAGCATTAAAAGCGTATACAAAGTCGGTCACGGTCCTTCAAGCTCACATACTGTAGGGCCTTACAGAGCCGCAAAGATTTATAAGAATAAGCATAAGGATGCGGATTCTTATTCCGTTTGCCTTTACGGTTCTTTAGCCTGCACAGGTGAAGGACATTCAACGGCCAAGGCAATTAAATCCGCTATCGAAGATATAACAATCGACATAGACAGAGAAGAAAAGAACTTAAAGCATCCAAACACTATGGTGTTTAAGGCTTATAAAAACGGTAAAGTCATAGATGAATCAACCATCTATTCCATAGGGGGCGGCTCCATCAGATTTGAGAATAACGACGGAGACGATTTTGTGGAAGTATATCCTCAAAAGAACTTTACTAAGATGTTGGATGCCTGCAAAAAAGAAGGCATAAGCTTACCTGAGTTTATATATAAGTCTGAAGGTAATGAAATAAAGGACTTTTTAAAAGAAATCTGGCATGCCATGGAATCAGAGGTCGAGCGAGGCATATCAGTTGAAGGTGTGCTCCCGGGTGGCCTTTCAATCACAAGAAAAGCAAAGCTTTTATATGAAAGGCGATGCTACAATGAAAGCCCCGATGTTACCATGAACAGAATGATATCCGCTTACGCCTATGCCTGCAGCGAAGAAAACGCCGATGAAAGCCTGGTGGTAACGGCACCTACCTGCGGAAGCTGCGGAGT
>JAILCK010000080.1 GCA_024680435.1 Lachnospiraceae bacterium | reverse complement strand
GGCTCATTTCCTATTATCATTCCTGTTTGAAGTGAAATGTCATAGGCAAAAACTCCGGGAAAGTACGCTAAATAAACAGGCAGCCATAATATAAAAATGACTGCCCCGAATATTAGTCCATAGAAAGCTCTGTTTTTACCAAAAAAGCTTTTTAACATCAAGAATCTCCCCGAATAGTGCGGGCTCTCCCGCATTTAAATCAAAAATATCACTACTTATCTTCGTCTTTTTTAAGAGCTTTTACAGGAGGCTTTGAAAGCATCTCTCTTTCAGCCTCGCTCTTTCCGTAGCCGGAGTGCACGTCCACGGAATTTCTGTCGCGAAGGATTTCATCAATGCGCCAGTATTCGGGATTTGCGGAATACTTTTTCATATCGTACATTGAAATCTTTTTATACTTTACGCCCTTAGAAAAGCCCTTCTTTAAAGCTCGGGCATATTTTTTGTGCATAAATGAATCATTTTTAAAGCCGCTTCTTTTAAGGTGAGCCGCGGTCATTTTATCGATTTTCTTTGATTCGTCTCTTATTGCCGATATGTCAAAAAGTTCCGGATGTTTGGCAAAAGAAACCGCCTTGTCAAAGGAAAGTCTTTGAACTTCATCTTCAGTCACAACCTTGTAATCTGTAACTACCGCATCAGATACGTAGGCAACTTTATAGCCTTCTTTTAAAGCCTTTGCTGCGTAAAGCACATCTTCATTGCATATTACATGATTTGAAAATCCACCGAGCTTGTCAAAAATATCTCGTCTGTAAAGAGCACAGAGGTTTGAGCACATGAAAGTGGTCCAACCGTAGTTATCAAAATCCTTTATTGATCTTACGTAAGAATCCTGTGAAAAATAGAATCTTTTTACAAATTTAAACATTTCGGGAGCCTCGTCACAAAGAACCTGACAGGCATAGGAAAGTGCAATTTCTTCGTCCGAATTAATTGCTTTTAAAAGTTTTTCAAGCACATCTGGAGAATTGGGAACTATAGTCTGTCCCATCATTAAAACGTAATCGGCATCAGATAATTTAACCGCAAGGTTTCTGCTTTTTCCGCAGTCAAATTCTCTTGCGGAAATATGCCTTACTTCAACGTTTTTATGCTCCTCTATAAATTTTGTCGCATACAAAAGTCTGTCAAAAAACTTTTGCTCAACATTCAGAATAATAATTTTTCTGATTTCCACCGTCTGTGTAGATATCTTATCCACAAGATCAAAAAAGGTCTTTGTGGGCTTGTAGGTGGTAATAACCAAATCAACAGTCATTAATTTAAAAGCCTCTCATCTGTCAATATTAAAGGGACCAAGGATTTCTCCCGGTCCCTTAGGATTTCTCCGCTTATTATTCTATCACAAAGCGCTAAACAGATAAAGATTTTTTAATTCATCCAATCGTCTTCGTCTTCTTCGGAATCATCTGCTGTTGCAGTTCCTGTGCTTGTGGGTGTTCCTGAAATATAAGGAGAAACATCACTTGCAATTCTTGAACTAAAGTCAGAAACATTTGATGAAGGCTTGTAATCTGTTTCGTTAAACAAGAATCCGTGAAGCCAGCTTACGTTTGCTTCAAGGTCCAAAGGAATTACACAGCTTCCGGCTGAACCGATTGTTCCTGTGGTAATCTTTCCTTCTGTAGGGAATCCACCTTCATCTACGATTGAATATGATGCAATATCTTTTAAAAGGCTGATTATGTCATCAAGTTTGAAGGAAGTAAATACTTCGCTGTATACGTTCTGGCTCATTGTAGCCAATGCTGCAGGGTTAACTGTCTTTGCGGTTTCAAGACAAGCCTTGATAACTTCACGCTGTCTTTCGGTTCTCTTAAAGTCATTACCTGCTGTATAACGGATACGGCAATATGCTGTAGCCTGTAAACCGTTAAGAACCTGATATCCTGTTTCTGTTACAGGTGTGTAGGTGCTAACGTCTGACATAGACTCAACCATTGCAATCTGGTAGTTGTTAAGGTGCTTGATTTCTTCGGCATCAACATCGATGTAAAC
>JAILCK010000044.1 GCA_024680435.1 Lachnospiraceae bacterium | reverse complement strand
CTTGGGATTAAGGGCGTAATAAGTGTAGGTACATTGGTTGCCTTTTTAAGCTACGCTACCCAATACACAAAGCCCTTTAACGAAATATCCGGAGTTATAACGGAATTTCAAAATGCCATTGCCTGTGCGGGAAGAATTTTTGATTTTCTTGAAGCTAAAGAAACTATCGATTTACTTACGGATGAAAGCCCCGTTAAAGAGCTTACAGGGGATATTTCCATCAATAACCTTTCCTTTAGCTACGATAAAACAAAGAAACTTTTATATGATATCTCTTTCCATGTAAATAAGGGAGAACACATTGCAATTGTGGGCCCTACGGGATGCGGAAAGACTACGTTTATTAATTTACTTATGAGATTTTACGAGCCTGACGGAGGAAAAATACTTTTTGATAACGAAATATCCTATTCAATCAAAAAGAGTACTCTGAGAAAAAATATAGGATTTGTGCTTCAGGATACCTGGGTTAAGAACGCTACGATTAAAGAAAATATTGCCTTTGGAAAGCCTGATGCCACCATGGAAGAAATAATAGATGCCGCAAAAAAGAGCCACGCCCACAGTTTTATTTCAAAGCTTGAAAAAGGATATGACACCGTGGTTAATCAGGAAGCCACAAACCTAAGTGCCGGTCAAAAGCAGCTTCTTTGCATAGCAAGAGTTATGCTTGCGCTTCCTCCTATTTTGATACTTGACGAAGCTACATCTTCAATCGATACCATGACAGAGCAAAGAATCACCAAAGCCTTTGAGGCATTAATGGAAGGACGTACAAGCTTTATTGTGGCACACCGTTTATCCACCATCAAAAACGCTGACCTTATTTTGGTTATGAAGGATGGAAACATAATAGAACAAGGAACTCACGAAGAGCTCCTTGTTAAGAAAGGTTTCTATTATTCGATGCTTCATCAAAACTAATTCTTTTTGGCATTATCGATTTTACCCATGCGACCTTCGGGTAATAATTCCAAAAGCATTTCATTAAGTTGTTTAACCTGGATGGGCTTTGACAAGTATGCGTCAAAGCCTGTTTCCATAAATTCATCCTTTATATCGCCGTATGCATTTGCCGTAACGATTGCAACCTTTACATCTTTACTTGCATAATCGGAGGCTCTTAAGTTTTTAAAGGTTTCCATGCCATCCATTTCAGGCATTAAATGATCCATTAATATAAGGTCATACCTAATATGCTTACACTTTTCAAGACACTCCATACCGCTTGATGCAGTCTCTATATTCATCTTTGAATTCTTTAAAAGTCCCTTTATAACAGACAAATTAACCTTACTGTCATCCACTATCAATATCTTTGCATCGGGAGCCATGAAGACTTCGTCCGCTACTCTTTCTTCTTCATTAAGTGAAGCGTTATCCAAGGGTCCCATATCATCGTGCCCTACAGGCTTAATGGGAAGAACGATGGTAAAGGTAGAGCCCTTCTTAAACTCACTTTCAACATTGATGGAACCGTTCATTAATTCCACCAGATATTTTGTGATGCTAAGTCCTAAGCCCGTTCCTTCGATATTACGATTCTTCTTTTCATTAACTCTTGTAAAGGAGCTAAAGATTGAATCAAGGTTTTCTTTCTTAATGCCCTGCCCCGTATCCTGAACGCTTATCCTCATACAAAGGTCCAAATCATCGTTATAAACCTTGTTTACTGTATAAGTAACGCTTCCTGTTTCCGTATACTTAATGGCATTTGTCAAAATGTTTATAATAATCTGCTTTATTCTTACATCATCCGCATAAATCATCTTTGGAAGCTTTGGATCTATATGCTTTATAAATTCAAGCTTTTTATCCTTAACTCTCTTATCAACAATGTTAATGGTATCCAAAATCATATCAGCGGTATTAAATTCAACGGGATTTAGCGCAAGGTCTCCCGCTTCCGCCTTTGAAAAATCAAGAATGTCGTTTATGAGATTTAAAAGCATGCTGCCCGAATACTCTATTGCCTGAGAATACTGGGTAATGTTTGCTTCCTTGCTTTCTCTTTTTATAAGCTCATTCATACCAAGAACCGCATTTAAAGGAGTTCTTATTTCATGAGAAAGCTGGGCAAAAAGCTTATCCTTTGCAAGTCTTTCATATTCAGCTTTGTTCTTTTGAGCATTAACATTTTCTATATTGTTGATGGTGTAAATCAAAGTGGCAATTAACAAGAACACAACCCCGATACATACAAAAGGTCCGGTAGAATCAAGTATGTCTATAACATTAACCAAAAGATGGCCCAGGCCTCCTATCAAAAGGAAAATAACAATACCAAGAATTACCATATAGTAATTGGTTAAAAGACCTGCCTTTGCATCCTTATACATGTTAATTCCGGTAATAATTAAATACGCAACCGCTGTTATCAAAACAAGCCAGAGCGTATTAAGCATTTCCATTATTCCCGTAAAAACAACCGCAGGGATAAAGAATAAAAGTAAAAGCGACCATATGGACATAATCTTATAAGCTTTGTGATATCGCTTACCGGTTATATCATCCGAAAAGAAAATGATGGCAGTCATGATTAATGGAAGGGTAAAATATGAATTTACGCCAAGAGCCGATATGTTCTTTGCAAAAAGCTGCCTTATTTGGGATTCGGAAATCACAAAAATTCCTATTTCAAATAAAATCCAGCCCATAAATTCAAGGGCATGATTTGCCTTATACCTGTTATAAAGGAATACGCCCACCAGCACCACAACAATACCTATAAGCATCATAAATACGCCCACAAAAGCTTCGAACATGTTCTTATGGGTTATCTGATACCAAATATTAAATTCATCTCCGTAGTATATGGGATTAATAGTGCCGTAGAAGGACGTGGGGGAAGACAATTCAACTCTTAAGGTTTTACCCCTGTCTCCTCTTTCCATAGGGCAAAGAACAAAGGCACTTGCTG
>JAILCK010000345.1 GCA_024680435.1 Lachnospiraceae bacterium | reverse complement strand
TGTTTGCAAGTTCCTGAGGCTTCTGGTAAGCCCAAAGTGCTGAGTAGGGGAGAAGAGGGAATTCATCAGCCTGAGGGAAGATGTCTGTAAGCATCTCAACGCCCCATGCCTTACATGCTGCAACTTCTTCTTCGTTGTAATCCTTTATAACAGATTCCTTTGTGGTAGGAGTATAAGGGATACCTTCAGCTGAGTAAGAGCCTTTTCCGTAGATAGGGAAACCATTGTAGTTGCCCATACCTGTGTTCTTTGAGTAGTCGGGATCGGACTGAGACTTCTTAACTTCTTCTTCTGTACGATAGGGCTGGCCGTTTTCGTCGATGAAGTAGTGAACGTCCTTAACACCCCAGTTGTAAAGCATCTGACCTTCGTCTGAGCAAATAAAGTCAAGGAACTTGATGGCACGAACGGGATCTTTACAGCTCTTTGTGATACCTACGCCCCAGCCTACCTTAAGACCTTGGTAAAGAAGAGAAGTACACTTCTGGTCTTTTCTTAAAACAACGGGAAGACCACAGTATGTGTTTTCTAACTTACCGTCCTGGATAAGGGCACGGTTACAAGGATTGTAGTGCCAGTCAGCATCTGTGATTGCAACAACACGTCCGCTTGATACCTTTGCAACATAGTCATCGTCTGTCTGAGTTGCGAAGTTAGGATCAAGGATGCCTTCGTTGTACATTCTGTTAAGCCACTTAAAGTATTCTTTTTCTTCTTCGCTTACGTGCTTGTAAGTAACGTTGTAGTTTTCATCGATAAGCCACTGACCATTATCGGGAGCAGCGTCTGCGATAAAGCCTGCGGGGTTACCAAGAGTGATCATCCAGTGCCAGTCGGAAGCGCTCATTGTGATACCGATCATGTCCTGGCCATCGGGAGTCTTGGGATGCTTTGCAAGATAATCCTTGATAGTCTTTTCAAACTCATCAAGAGTAGTGGGGTACTTGTAGTCGTTTTCTTTGATAACTGCCCACTGAATCTGTGCGGTACCGTCTGTTGTGAGGTCCTTTTCGCCAACGCCGGAATAAGAAAGCTGGTAAATGCCGTCGTCGCCTTCGCCCCATTTTAACTTTTCAAGTTCGTCTCCGTACATCTTTTTGATGTTGGGGCCGTACTGTTCGATAAGATCTGTCATGTCGATGAAAGCGCCTGCTTCGTAGAGGTCTGTTGCGCTTCCCTTTGCGTAAATCATGTCGGGATAATCATCACTTGCAATCATTAAAGCTACGTCTTCCTTAGGTTCGCCCTGTGTGGAAACGGGATAAGAAACCTCTAAGGTTACGCCTGTTGCTTCGGTAATAGCCTTAGCTACGGGGTTGTCCCAGCTTGAGTTCTTACCGTCTGCATTGTAATAGGTAAAAGTAATGGGTGACTTGTCGTCTTCTGTAGCTGCGTTGCCTTCTACCTCTGTGGTTGAAGCGGGCTTGTTGTCAGAGCTCGCCTGTGCTGATCCTGTATTGGAGGAGCCACAGCCTGCAAGAGTGCTTACAACCATGATTCCTGCCAATATACAGGACAGAATTCTCTTTTTCATATCTTTTCTCCTTTTTATTTTTTCCGGCGCTGCCGGTGTTGCACAAATTAATAGTTACAAATATGTAAACATCAGTCCTTAACAGAACCGAGCGTCATACCGCCGATAAAGTATTTTTGCAAGAACGGGTACACGATAACAATGGGAAGAGTGGCCACGACTGTAACCGCCATACGTATGGACATGGGAGTTACTGCGGTTGTAACGTTTGAAGAACCGTGAACGTCAAGCTTCATGGTGGCCTGGTTCATTATTTCGTACATCTTAAACTGCAAAGTCGGAAGTTTTTGAGCGTACAAATAAGTATCCATAAATGAGTTCCATTGACCTACTGCGTAGTAGAGGGCAATAGTGGCAATAACGGGTGTGCATAAAGGAAGCACAATCTTATACCAAATCTGGAAATCATTTGCACCGTCAATCTTGGCGGCTTCCTGTAAAGCTGTGGGAAGGCCGTCGATAAAGGACCTTACCAAAATCATGTTGTAGACCCAGATCATTCCGGGAATGATATATACCAAGAAATTGTTTCCAAGATGCAAAGTACGCATAATAAGCAAGTATTCGGGGATAAGACCGCCACCCACATACATGGTGATTACAAAAAGAATCGTGAAAGGCTTGTGAAACACAAAGTCTTTACGGCTTAAAGTGTATGCAAGCATTGATGTGGTAAATACTCCGACGATTGTTCCTACAAGTGTTCTTGAAACGGAAGTGACAAAGGGCATCACAAAGTCTGAATCCTTAAACACGTACTTGTAGTTTGATAAAGTAAACATTCTTGGAATTATGAAATTAATGTTCTTTATAGTGTCCGTTGCATCGTTAAATGAAATGGCAAGCACATTTAAGAAGGGGTAAAGTGTTACAAAAATTACCAGCACGAACACCAAAACCAAAATATAATCTACGGTTGAAACCTTTTTCTTCATAGCACACTCCTTTAGATCAGTCTGTCTTCGCCGAATAGACCGGCTATTTTATTGGCAATCAAAAGAAGTGAAATTCCAACTGCCGACTGGAATACACCTATGGCTGTACCTAGACCGTAGTCACTGTTACCGATGCCTCGTTTATAAGAAAACCATGAAAGAACCATGGTGTGATCTTCAATAAGAGGATTTGAAAGAAGCATCTGACGCTCCATTCCGACGTTAAGAGCTCCGCCGATACTCATAATTAAGAGCACGATGATGGTGGGGCGGATGCCGGGAAGAGTGATGTGCCAGATTCTTTGAAATCTGTTTGCACCATCAATTTCAGCGGCTTCATAAAGCCCAGGGTCAATACCTGCCATTGATGAAAGGTAGATGATTGCGTTCCATCCGACTTCTTTCCAAATATCTATAAACACGATGACAAACCATATAAGCATTGAATTGGTGCTCATCAAGTGTAAGTTTGTCTTAAATAATGTATCTACCACACCACCGTCGTTAAAAACGTTCTTAGCGATGCTTGCGATGATAACCCATGATACGAAGTGCGGAAGATAAGAAATTGTCTGTGTAACTTTCTTAAATCTTAAAAACTTCATTTCGTTAAGCATTACTGCAAATATAATTGCAGCAACGGTTCCTACGGCTATTCCGATGATTGAAACACCCAAGGTGTTGATCATGGTCTGTGCGAACAGCCTGTCCTTAAAGGTTTTAATGAAATTACCAAAACCAACAAATTGTCTTTGGAAAATAGGCTTATTGAATGTAGCGGGCTTTACGTCCTGAAAAGCCATTGTCCATCCCCATAAAGGAATGTATTTAAAAATGATAAGCCAGATAACAAACGGTATCGACATTATAAGAAGATATCGCTGCTTCCATATGGTTGCTAAAGAAA
>JAILCK010000340.1 GCA_024680435.1 Lachnospiraceae bacterium | reverse complement strand
GTAAACAACCAATTGAGAATCAGTTCCTATCAACTAGGAATGGACTCCGAGAGACGTTACACGTCTACTCAATCATCTCGCTTTTATCGCGAGGTAAGTGTAAGCAATGTAGAGACAACAGGAAGTCAGCTTACACCGAATTCTTTTAACAATTTTCTTCCCAGAGATACCGAAAAGGACGACTGCGACAGCCTGCCTTTTGCCACGAATGAGGAGGAAGAACCCCTTGGAACAAAGGGGCTTGAAGATTACCTTGGGAAAGAGGATGCCATCAAAGATGCTTACGATTTGCTTAGCAAAAAGGCCGGCATCAAAACCTACTCTTTGCCAAGGGCAAGCGATGCAGCCTCTGCTTTCCAAAAGCTTCACCAGGATTTCTTATCGCGGATTCTTGATCTTTTATTTAGAAAGAAGGAGGATTGCAAGAAAGAAAATGCGCTTGAAGAAACAGATGTTGCCACAACGGATTCAGGTTCTTTAAGCAGGATTTCAACCACCTACTGCACAGAAAACTACTACATGGAATCTGAGTTTACTTCGTTTACAGCTGCAGGAATTGTAAACACAGATGACGGAAGAAGCATAAATGTTAATCTTAACATCTCAATGTCTTCTACCTTCATAGACTATTTCTCAACTTCCATAACAAACATTTCTTATCAGTTTACGGATCCTTTGGTGGTGAACTTATCCGAAGCCCCCGCAGACTTAAAGGACTTAAAGTTTTTCTTTGATTTAGACTGCGACGGCGTTAAAGAAGAAATTTCAAACTTTTCTTCAAACAGCGCTTTCCTTGCACTTGATTTAAACGAGGACGGAAAGATTTATGACGGTTCCGAATTATTCGGAGCAAAGTCAGGAGACGGCTTTGCGGATTTAACAAAATACGACCTTGATAACAACGGCTGGATCGATGAAAACGACGAAATCTTTTCTCTTCTTAAAATCTGGGGCAAAGACCCTGAGGGAAATGATTTAATCTATTCTCTTAAAGACAAAAACATCGGTGCCATTTGCTTACAAAATGCCGACACAGACCACATGGTTCGCTCACATGAAACCTTTGATCCTAACGGCAGGATAAGAAAAACAGGAATCTTTTTATACGAAGACGGAAACGTAGGCACCATACAGCATGTGGATTTTGCTTCATAAAACTTAAGGAGAGGGGTATTCCCTCTCCTTTTTGATGGGGCAGGCGGATGATTTATCATGTCGCAAAACGAAGCAACGCTCCGCTAAGCTAATCCACGAAATACTAAGACACTCAGGAATGCCTTCGTGCCTAAGTATTTCTGGATGGATCTTAGCTTTGCTAAAAGCGCTTCTTAAGTGTTTTGCGACATAATAAATCATCCGCCTGCCTTCATAAAGCAAACTCTTTCTAAGGTTTTACATTTATTACAGGTCGTACTCCTAACTGTATATCTACGTAATTTGAGCCTCCCACATCGCCCATTGCATCTATGTAATTGGCAGCATTTCCGGCCTTATCAAACGATCTTAGCCACTGTGTTGTGTTGCCGTTTGCTTTAGACAAATCAACCCCTGTAAAGTCTTTCATTTTTTCAGAATTTTCCTTGGTCCATTCATACCCATTATTTGCAAGTGCATAGGCTGTGGGCTTGGCATATAATCTTTCATCAAATGCATCGAGGAAAGCTGCGCATTTTGCTTCATAAGAATCATATTCTTTGTTTAAAACGCTCGCATCGACTCCAAAGTAAGAATATGCCTCTTCTTTAGATAACACATATGCAAAGTCAAAAGAATGTACTCCGTCTGAGTTTTCAAGATCCTTATGAACGATTTTTTCTCTCTCATCGTCTGAAAATGCTTCGTCCAAGAACCTTGTATTAAGCCAGTTTCTTAAACTGCTGTCGGCCCAGTTAGTAGGCTTAGTCTCGTTATATTCTTTTGCATCAAGAACATCCACACTAAGAAGGATTAAGCTCTTTGCCTCCTTATCAAGCACATACCATGCGATATCTTCTTTTCCGTTTTCTTTGTTTCCATCCTGCTCATACTTTCCG
>JAILCK010000339.1 GCA_024680435.1 Lachnospiraceae bacterium | reverse complement strand
GCCAAAATATCCGCATCGGCACTTGCTTCGCCATCCTCAGTCACATCCAAATCGGCGCTTATTTCATCGGATAAAGAAATGTCCCCTGAGTCAAGCACAGGCTCATCTGAATCAAGAAGCAAGTCTGCATCGGGAGCACCTTCGTCTGAAAGGCTTTCTTTGCACAAAGCTTCCATATCGTCTCTGTTTTGAGCCATAAAGCCTTCTTCTTTAAGAGTGCCGGTCTCGCCCTCAGCCTTTTGAATGTCTATATCCAAAACAGGTGAGTCATCAGGCATGCCGCCCATCTCATCAAGAGACTTCTTAAGTTCATCAAAGCACTTCTTTAACTGTGCATATTCTTCAAGCTGCGCTTTGTACTTAGCGTTTTCTTTCTTTAATTCGTTGTTTTCTTTCATCGTCTTATCCAAAAGACGCGTTAAAAAGAAAGAACTAAAGGCATAGTTCTTAAGTACAGGATCTAAGCAACTAATGTTAAGCTCATCAATCACATCAATATCAACGGGTAAATCATTAAGCATAGTTTTATCTCCTTTTTACTTCTTACTAAACGATACACCGGGACGATTAATCTTAGATTAATAAGCAAATTATTGACAAAGAAAAAATCCGGTCACAAAGGACCGGATTTAAATCGCATCAAACTATATTCATTATTAGATTCTGTTTACGCCTGTCTTGATTGCGGCTTCTTTAACTGCTTCGGAAACAGTCTTTCCGACTCTTTCATCAAAAGCATTGGGAATGATGTATTCAGGTGATAATTCTTCTTCTGAAACCAAAGAAGCTATGGCCTTTGCGGCAGCAACTTTCATTTCATCATTAATATCTCTAGCTCTTACATCCAAAGCACCTCTGAAGATTCCGGGGAATGCAAGAACGTTATTAATCTGGTTGGGATAATCGCTTCTTCCTGTACCTACAACCTTAGCGCCTGCAGCGATAGCTTCGTCGGGGAAGATTTCGGGAACGGGATTTGCCATAGGGAAAAGAATGGGATTTTTAGCCATGCTTGCAACCATTTCTTTTGTAACGGTTCCCGGAGCTGAAACTCCGATAAATACGTCGGCTCCTTTAATTACCTCTGCAAGGGTACCTTTTTCTTTGGCCTTATTTGTAATCTTAGCCATTTCAACCTTCTCGGCATTAAGGTCTTCTCTTCCTTCGTAGATAGCGCCTTTTCTATCGCACATGATTACGTTTTCAAGGCCCATGCTGACTAAAAGCTTAATGATGGCAATACCTGCGGCACCTGCACCGGAAGTAACTACTTTAATATTATGGATATCCTTCTTTACTATCTTAAGAGCATTCATCATGGCAGCGAGCACTACAACCGCTGTTCCGTGCTGGTCGTCGTGGAAAATAGGAATATCGCATTCCTTCTTAAGTCTTCTTTCGATTTCAAAGCATCTGGGAGCTGAAATATCTTCAAGGTTTACTCCGCCAAAAGAACCTGCCAAGAGTTTAACGGTATTAACGATCTCATCCACATCCTTTGATCTTATGCACAAAGGAAATGCATCCACTCCGCCGAAAGCTTTAAACAGAGCACACTTTCCTTCCATAACGGGCATTCCTGCTTCGGGACCTATATCACCAAGGCCAAGCACCGCGGTACCATCCGTAATAACGGCTACGAGGTTATGTCTTCGTGTATACTTATAAGACAAATCCACATCCTTTTGTATTTCAAGGCAAGGTTCCGCAACACCGGGTGTATAAGCAACCGCAAGTTCTTCCTTCGTCGACACGCTTGCTCTATTCACAACCTCAATCTTTCCTGCCCACTCTTCATGCTTCTTTAAAGCTTCTTCCTTCTTATCCATGACCATACTCCTTTAGTTGGTTTTAATTCTTGCACATTATATCATAAAGCGCCTGAGATTTGTACAATGTTTTAAAGTAGCTTTACTTTAAAGCAACAGAGTGTGACAATACAAAACGGAGAGGAATATCCTCTCCGTTGATTAAATGCGATATGCAGTTTTCTTTAGCCAAACAAATGCTTCAAGAATCCTATAAAGATGTTTCCTCTTACTTCTCTCCATGAGCCTTCGCAATTGTAAACTGCTTCGTCTTTAGCCCATCTGGGAAGGTAATCGTTTCTTTCTTCAAAGTAGACGTCATTTGTTCTTGTGAATCCAATCCAACTCATACAATTCACCTCCAAAGAAAAATAAAAA
>JAILCK010000330.1 GCA_024680435.1 Lachnospiraceae bacterium | reverse complement strand
ATCCGTAAAATTTCCGACCAGAATCATCAATCCGCCCTGAAAAATGTAGGGAAGATATGGCTGAAAGCCGTAGGAAATGCCGTATCCGGGAATCCTTATCTCTTCTTCAAAGCCGGTTGGAAGGCTGTGATGCTCGTAAATATATAAGGGAATCTTGTATCTGTTTGCCTCATCCGGAGGATTTCCGAAGGGTTGCTTAAAAACCATCGATAGACATATAACGATGTAAAGAATGATATATAGTATAAAAATGGGCTTATCCCATTTGTTTTTAACTTCTTTTTCCATGTTTTGCCTCAAAAATTTATTCTAAATCATTATAGCATATGTTTTGCCCCGCAAAAAAGGGCACCAAGCAGGTGCCCTTTTAAAACAATTCATTATTTTATTTCATCAAGTTCAAGCACTTCAAATCCATCTGCTTTACCCTTTAACTTAATGGTAGCTCCAAGGGATGTGGCTGTGATTCTGTCTTTAAGTGCGTCATAAACCGCACGGCTTATATATACCTTTCCGCCGGGGGCATTTGCTTCCAAACGCGCCGCCGTATTTACGGTGTCTCCGATTGCTGTGTAGTCCATGTGCTTTTGAGCTCCCATGTTACCTACAACTGCAGGGCCAAAGTTTACGCCAACACCGACTCTTAATTCTTCGCCGATTTCAGCCTTTAACTCATCCGAAACTCTCTTTGCGCCTTCCACAATCTCTTTTGCGGTCTTTACCGCATTATAGATTGCATCGTCCTGAGGAATGGGCGCTCCCCAGAAAGCCATCATGGCATCGCCCACAAACTTATCAAGGGTACCCTTGTTTCTTTCTACGCAGTCACTTGCCATGGTAAGGTACTTATTTAAAATGAACACCACCTTTTCAGGCGTCAAGCGCTCAGACATTGTGGTGAAGCCTCTTACGTCAACAAACAAAACCGCAATATCGCAGGTCTTTCCGCCAAGGGATAAGTTTTCGATGCCCTCTTTTAAGATTTCGCTTACAATTTCAGGCGCTACGTATCTTTCAAAGGTCTTTGTGACGCGCTGTTTTTCAATAAGCGTTCTTACATAGTAGATTCCGATTGAAACAACATACAAAGCAAGGATTGATACGGGAATCCACAGAGGCCTTATTACGTGGCCCGCGCCACCGATTTTTACATTATACAGGATAAAAGAAACCGCTACCGAACATATGATAGTTAACGCCGCAATTATACTTGCGGTCCTTACCTTTACTCTTTGGAATAAGAAGAAAGCAAGGAATGCGATTATAAATAATGCAATTGCCTGGGGAGTTTTGTTTACTTCCCTTTTATAGTTTCCATCAAGAAGGGCCTGCACCACGTTTGCCTGGTACTCAACGCCGTACATGTACTCAGCTCTTGCGATTGACGTGAAGTATGAATCCTGAAGGCCTACTGTGTAAGGTCCGATAAATACTATCTTTCCCGCAAGTTCCTCCGGATCGATTCTTCCTGCAACAAGGTCTGAGAATGCGTAACCGTCATCGAAGCCACCGGGCAATGCCGAATATGCCACGTAGTAGTTTCCCTGTGCGTTGACGGTGGGAGTTTCTAACTCGCCGCCTGTCTTTTCTGCATAGAGCTTTGCGGCTTCATAAGCCATTGAATAGACTTTCTCACCGTCAGGCTCAACATACAAAAGCGCGTGACGCATAATTCCGTCAGTATCGTACATCGCATTGATGTGACCCGTGGTTGTGACATTTTTCAATGCTTCGTAGGGCTCATCATAGCTAAATACGGCATTGTAATCGTACCTTAGGTGCCCATCTTCATACACGGGTTTAGTGCCGATTTGGGCGAAAGAAGCCGTTATGACATTTCCAAGCTCTTCTGCTGCTTTGGCAAGTCTTAAGTCGTTTTCTTCTTCCGTTTCACCTATATAAAGTGTATCGATTGCAACAACAGCCGGAAGGTTTTCTTTATCCCTTGCTAAGTTTTCAAGAGCCTTAGCCATTATATCCCTTCCCCATGAATTGTAGGGGCCAAGGTCATCTAAAGACTTATCGTCTATGCCTATTACAACAATGTCCCCATCCAAAGCCTTTGGAGATTGATAAAAGGCATCCTGGGATATGTTGTCAACTCGATTTAAGACTCCCGCCACGGCTATGGTGATTGTCACCACAGCCGCTGCAAGGAGTGAATATGTAATTTGTTTAAATGTCTTGTTGTTTGTCAGCTTTTTCATATGATATTAATTAACTCATATTTCCTACGTGAACAGTACCGTCATCTTCTATAATGCAGATTTTTCCTGCCGAAGCACTAGTAATATACAATCCGCTATAAGACGTACCGTTTATAGTTGCTGTATCATACTGCCAAGGGCTATTGGGGCTGGTGTCTCCTTCTAATGACTCTGTCTGACCGGTTGCATCATTATAATATTCTACGGCCCATGCTGCATCGCCCTTAAAAATTCGGGTTGATCCCTTATTTATCTCTGTGCCCGGTACCGCATCATTAGACAAAGTAATATTAGAAATATTAATAGTATTACCGTTTAATAATAAAGGCATATCGTGTGAGCCGGCTGTTACGGTAAATACACCGTTTGAAAGGGTACCTACAGGGTCGGTTCCGCCTTGATCATTTGCCCGCGATATCGTACCATTACTAAACGAATATCCGTCAGAGTTGTTTCCTCCTGTATTTTGTGCCGGATCGCCATTTTGCTGGTTACTTGATGAACTACTGTTGTCATCATCGTCGTCATCGTCATCTGCGTTTTGCTGCGCCTGCTTTGCAGCTTCTTCGGCGTCTTTTTGATCCTGCTCGGCCTGGTTTGCACTTCTATCTTCGCCATCACCATAAGTTAAGTAGTGGTTTAGGAGCTCTTCATCGGTCATGCCTGCAAGGTCGCCATATTTATTTCTGTAAAAGTTAGGGTCAAATACCGTTCCGTCTGCCAAAGTAAAGGTTCCGTCGGCGTTTCTAACTACGCCTTCAGGAAGTGTATTTCTTGGCGCGGGCTCCGGTTCAGGCTCGGGTTCGGGTTCTGTAACTTCTTCAACCTCTTCCGTTACTTCTTCTGCGGTTTCTTCAGTTACTTCCGTAGTTTCTTCGGCCTTTTCTTCTTCGCTTGTATCCTCAGGCTCGTTTTCTTCTTCACCCATAATTACGGGCTTGCTCCAGCCTGTGTCGTTTACAACTTTATCAAGCAGCTCTTCGTTTTCCTGTAATCTTGCAATGACAAATTCAGGGATTTCATCTTCCGTTACAGGTTCAAGGGCAAACATGATACTGTCTACGGTTCTGTCATTATAAAGGTAAACCACAATCTTGCTTCCTGCGGGAACATCGATTTCCTTTACTTCTCCAGTTTGAGGGTTGGTGCCGATTACGTGCACGTTTCCGTCTGTGGTGAGAACATATTCATGTCCGTCTTCATCACAAGAAACATAACCGGATGTTCCTCTGATACCTACAACCATTGTGGATGTCTGTATTTCAAAGGATTCATCGGATGCAAGTTTTTTGCTTACTTCAAAGTAAAGGCTTCCCTTGGTAAGGTTTAATTCCAAAGCCTTTCCTTTTTGAGAAAACTCGGCGCGGCTTACTTCGTTCATGGTGACAATCTTTGTGTCATCAAGGCCGATTGAGCAAAGGCTTGCGGCTTCAGTGTTTACCGCATTTCCGTTTTTAAGCCTCAAATCTTCTCTTACGGTTTTAATTTTACCGTTTTCTTCAAGATTAACGGTACCTTCCATTCTTAGCATCCTCATTGTGGTGGCGCGGATTGCTTTGTTTGAAAACAAAAGCACGCATACTACTGCCACTACAACCACTGCAGCTACTGCGCCGATTATTATCGGCTTTTTGTTTGTCTTTTTAGTATCCTTTTCTTCCATACTAGTCCCCTTTTATTTAGTAATCAGTTTTTTGTTCCAAGCGTTGCTTTCTTTAAACATATTAAGAATCGATTCGTCTATTTCGCCGTCTTTCATCATGCTTTCCAAAATTGCGAAGGCTTTTTCTGAAGGCATGGGCGGCTTATAGGGCCTGTCTTCCGCCGTGAGCGCGTCATAGACATCTATTATTGTAAGCAGCCTTGTTTCTTTAGGAAGTTCATCCCCCTTTAAGTGCTTAGGATATCCGTTTCCGTTTAATAGCTCATGGTGCGAGCCCGCCCAGAAAGGAACGTTTTTATAGATTCCTTTAAATACCATCTTTTCAAGCATTCTTGCGGTATAAGAAACATGGCTTTGAATCTGCTTTCTTTCGCCGTCTGTAAGGGTGCCCTTTCTTATGGTGATAGCTTCAAGTTCTTTTTCATTAAGCAAGGGTTCTTCCGTATCATCAGCGCTCTTACAGGTTATCTTTGCATATTCTTTTAACTTATCTATCTGTTCATCGGGAAGGAAACCTGCCATATTGGCCTTTTCAATTTCTTCCCATGCGCTTTTAAGCTTGTCTATTTTTTCAAGGCATTCTTTTTCTTTTGAAGGATCCTTTAAAGAAAGAATCTCCTCTTTTAAAGAGGCTATTTCGATTTTGCTCTTAATACCCGGCTTAAGAGTGCCAAGCCTATCGGGCTTATCAAGGACCTCAAGTGGCACAATAAGTTTACCTATATCGTGAAGCCAGATGCTCATTAGGAAAGCATCCTTTGAATCATCGCTA
>JAILCK010000312.1 GCA_024680435.1 Lachnospiraceae bacterium | reverse complement strand
CCTTTAAAAATTCCTGCATGATTATTTACCAAGTTTAAAATCTTTATCGTTGTATCCAAAGTTTTTAAGCAAGAACTCTGAGTCTCTCCACTCCTTTTTAACCTTAACAAAAAGTTTTAAATTAACCTGCTGTTCAAGCATCTTTTCTATTTCGAAACGGGCATTTGTGCCTATCTTTTTAAGCATTGCGCCGCCCTTACCTATGATGATTCCTTTGTGAGATTCCTTTTCACAAACAATGGTAGCCTCAATTTGAACTACCTTTTTAGAAAAGTCCATAGTCTCTATCATAACTGCAATGCCGTGAGGAATCTCTTCGTTAAGGGCATGAAGCGCTTTTTCCCTTATCATTTCGGCAGCAATCTGACGAACGGGCTGGTCTGTGATTGTGTCTTCATCATAGAAAGGCTCGCCCACAGGCAAATACTTCATGATAGTCTTAACAAGCTCATAGCAGTTTGTGCCTTCCGTTGCGCTTACAGGCACTATTTCATCAAACTTATCAAACTTTGATGCCTCTTCTATTACACCTATTAAAGCTTCTTTTTTGATAGCATCCACTTTGTTTATAACCAAAATCTTGGGCTTTGAAACTTTCTTTAAATCTTCAATTATATCTTTTTCGGCATTTCCGATAGGCTTATTTGCTTCAATCATAAAGAGCACAACGTCAGCATCTTTAACGGATGCGTTTGCTGCATTCATCATGTAATTTCCAAGCTTGTTTTTTGCCTTATGAAGGCCCGGTGTGTCTAAAAACACAATCTGCCCCTCATCACTTGTATAAACCGTCATAATACGATTTCTTGTAGTCTGAGGTTTGTTTGATGTTATGGCAATTTTTTGGCCTATAATTTTATTCATCAATGTGGATTTTCCGACATTGGGACGGCCCACAATGGTTACAAATCCTGATTTAAAGTTTTGTTGCATTTTCTCCTGCCTTTTCTCTGGCTGTTTCTTTTGCTTGATTCATTTTTAGTTCAGCATTTCTTTCATTCTTTAAAGCACGCTTTTTGTTAGAAGCTTTGCTGATACCTCTAATGATAAAGAAAACAATTAAGCAAATAATTATAAATACAAAGAGTCCCGGTAAAGCGTTCACAAAGCCTACAAGGAAATCCTTTAATCCGTTTACGGTTCTTTCAAGGCCGCCTCTAAAAGCTCTTGCAAGTCTTTGTCCGTAGGATTCGGGCTCAGGCTCTGTATACTTTGTAACTTCTTCGATATTGATGTTTACAGTAGCATAGTCAACAAGATTATCATAAGTTCTTAAAGTTGATTCCTGTGCTTCAAGCTTGTAGCGAACTTCTGAAAGTCTTGATTCAATAGCAATCATGTCTTCCACGTTATCGCACTTTTCTAAAAGAGCCAAGAGCCTCTCCTGCTCGATTTCGTAGGTTTTTTTCTTAGACTCAGTATCAACGTAATTTAATGTGACATCTTCAACGTTTACATACTTATTTACAACGTTTGAATTCGCACCTACAAAGTCCACAAATGTATCAAGATTGGCTGTAGGAATTCTTACAGTCATATCGCAGCTTCTGGAGCTTGCGTAAGTGTTTTTGAGCGAATTATTGTATGTGTTTTGAGACTGAATGTATCCGTGAAGGTCCTTAATTCTGGCTTCCACGGCAGTTACAAGGTCATCAAAATTTTCTGTTTCAACAGAAAGATTTTCTGTTTTAATAAGTTTTCTTGCGGAATCGTTAAACAAAGAATCATCTTTTTCAAAGTCAGAAGTTGATTCTTCCGTTGCCATTTCTTCATCATAGAATCCTGAATCCACTGCTGATTCGGCTTCCATGGGTGCCATTTTTGAGTTTACGGAAAAGCTTGTTGTTGCCGATGATGCGCTGTTTCCGCATGCTGTAAGCGATAAAGCAAGAAGCATCACGCTTACTATAATCCCTGTTTTCTTTTTCATATTTATCCTCCCCTAAAGATGCTTAAGCCTTAAACAAAGGTGTAATGACGTTAAACATCTTTCCTTCGCTTTTAAGCTTTTCTTCCGAACCAACACATGAGTACGCCTTGTTTTTATAGAAGGCATCAACGTATTTTGAAGAAGCGTTTATAACTTCTTTGGTGGTTGAAAGAATCTCG
>JAILCK010000053.1 GCA_024680435.1 Lachnospiraceae bacterium | reverse complement strand
TTGTCTTTTATAAATGCGGGAGATGTGGGATCCCAGTTTGTATATCCTCTCGCTTCAAATGTAGCTCTTATACCGCCTGAAGGAAAGCTTGATGCATCGGGCTCACCCTTTACAAGTTCTTTTCCCGAAAACTCCATTGTGATATCTCCGCAAGCACCGGGAGCAATGAAGCTATCGTGCTTTTCAGCGGTATATCCTGTAAGAGGCTGGAACCAATGTGTGAAATGAGTAGCTCCGTTTTCGATTGCCCATTCTTTCATGGCAACTGCAACGGCATTTGCTACGTCAAGTTCCAAGTGCGTATTATTGTCGATTGTCTTCCTTAAAGCTTTGTAAATGTCTTTGGGAAGTTTGTCGCGCATTACCTTGTCATTGAATACCAAACTTCCATAGATTTCAGGAATCTTTTTTTCCATGTCCTTTTCTCCCTTTCAAAAAATTGTAAAAAAAGAAGGCGCCTTAGGAATTTATCCTAAAGCGCCTTTGCTTTATGAGCATTACAATATACTTAAGTTTACTGTTTGTCAACACCCTTTTTAAAATTTTTTTGTGGGGTAATTTCCGTCAAAGCATGCCTTGCAAATGGGGAGATTATCCACCATCTCGCTAAAATCCTCAACTTTTGCGTAGCACAAAGAATCTGCTCCGATACGTTTTCTTATTTCCTCGGTGCCGTTATTTGTGGCTATAAGTTCTTTATTACTTGGCACATCCGTTCCGTAGTAGCAAGGGTGTAAAAAAGGCGGGGAACTAATGCGAACGTGCACTTCTTTTGCTCCCTTTTCTTTTAAAAGCTTAATTAAATTTGCCATTGTTGTGCCTCTAACAATCGAGTCGTCAATAATGACGATTCTTTTTCCCTTAACGGCCGCTTCAATGACGTTTAGCTTAAGATGCACCGCTGCTTTTCTCTCTTTATCCGTAGGCTTAATAAATGTCCTTCCAAGATAACTGTTTTTGTGAAAAGCAAGCTCAAAGGGAATGCCTGAATATGCGGAATACCCCTCTGCCGCCGCAAGCCCTGAATCGGGCACTCCCGTTACAATATCAGCATCAACCGGGTAATTCTTTGCAAGCATCTGCCCTGCTTTATGGCGGGCTTCATAGACTGAGCGAGCGTCTATTACAGAGTCTAAGCGCGCAAAATAAATGTATTCAAAAATGCAGTGAGCCCTCTTTCCTCCGCAAAGCTTAGTGTTTGAAGAGATGCCCTCTTTTGAAACAGTGATGATTTCTCCGGGCTTTACATCCCTCACAAATTCAGCATCCACAGAAGAGAGCGCGCAAGACTCAGAGGCAATGATAACGTCATCTCCTCTTTTTCCTATGCACATAGGTTTAAGCCCCAAAGGATCTCGCATTGCAACAAGTTTTCTTGGGCTCATTATAATAATCGCATAGCTTCCCACAATCTTTGCTGCAACCCTTTCAACGGCCTCTTCCACAGTCTTTGTGTGAGAGCGTTCTTTAGCCACAAGAAGGGCCAAAACTTCCGTATCCGTATCGCTTCTAAGCACGCAACCATCGTCAAAAAGCTCTTGTCTTAATTCGTCTGTGTTAACAAGGTTTCCGTTATGAACGGTGGCAAGGGTGCCCTTTGAATAGTTAAACACAACGGGCTGAGCATTTTCTATCTTGCTTCCCCCGGTAGTTGAATATCGTACATGCCCCACTCCGATATTTCCCTTAAGTTCAGCCAACTTTTCTTCTCTGAAGACTTCGCTTACAAGCCCCATGTTCTTGTAAAATCCGATGTTTCCTTTTTCTCCGTCTGTATCGCATACAGCCATTCCCGCAGACTCCTGGCCTCTATGCTGTAAAGCGGTAAGGCCGTAGAAAATGTCGTAAGAAACATTCCCGTTCTTTGTAAATATGCCAAAGACTCCGCATTTTTCTTTGAGTTTATCCATATTCACTCCTTAATCAAAGATTTCGGAAACAGACAAATCCTGCTCCTTTAACACATCAAGCACCACTCTTAATGTATCAAGGGATGTGAAAAGTGTCACGTTATTTTGTGTGGCGCACTGTCTTATAAGCACGCCGTCTTCATAGTGAACGCCCGATAGGATGGCTCTTGTATTGATAACATAGCTCACATCACCGCTTGCTATGGCATCTAAGATTTCGTTGCTTCCTTCGCTTATTTTCTTCCTGATTTTGTTTTTAATTCCGTAGTCTGCCAGATATTTACCCGTTAAGGATGTGGCTTCGATGTTAAAGCCAAGGTCATAAAACCCTTTAATTATAGGCATCGCTTCAACCTTGTCTTCATCGGCCAAAGAAACAATCATGGTGCCGTGATTCTTTAATTTAAGCCCCGATGCAACTAAGGCTTTGTACATGGCCCTGTGAAGCTTTTTATCATACCCTATGGCTTCCCCCGTTGACTTCATTTCAGGAGAAAGATAAGAATCCATGCCGTTTAGCTTTAAAAACGAAAATGCGGGCACTTTTACATAGTATCTGTCATGACGGCTTGTTTCTTTAAGCACATTTTGTTCTTTTAAGGAGTTTCCAAGCATTACTTTTGTTGCAATATCTGCTAAGCGCACTCCCGTTGCCTTTGAAATAAAGGGAACGGTTCTTGAAGAGCGAGGATTTACCTCAATTACATACACATCATCGTTTTTATCAACGATGAACTGGATGTTAAAAAGCCCCTTGATTCCGATGCCAAGGCCTAGTCTCTTTGTGTAGTCAAGGATGGTTTCTTTAACCTTTTCTGACACTGTAAAGGGTGGATAAACGCTTATGGAGTCGCCTGAATGGACACCGGTTCTTTCAACAAGTTCCATGATTCCCGGCACGTAAACGTCTTTTCCGTCACAGATGGCATCTGTCTCAAGTTCCTTACCCATAATGTATTTATCAACAAGCACAGGGCGGTCTTTGTCGACTTCCGCAGCGCTTTGTAAGTATCGAATCATTTCTGAAGGCTTTGAGACTATCTGCATAGCACGGCCACCAAGCACAAATGAAGGGCGCACTAACACAGGATACCCAATCTTTTTGGCAATCTCTAAACCTTCATCGATAGTTGTTGCAACGTATCCTTCGGGCTTTGGAATGTTTAAATCTTCCAAAAGCTTTTCAAATAAGTCTCTGTCCTCTGCCTTATCGATTGCATCAACATCCGTGCCAATGATTTTTACGCCTCTTTCATGCAAGGGATTTGCAAGGTTAATGGCAGTCTGTCCGCCCAAAGAAACTATTACGCCATCAGGCTTTTCCATTTCGATAATGTCCATTACGTCTTCGACGCATAAAGGCTCAAAGTATAGCTTATCAGCGGTAGTGTAGTCGGTTGATACGGTTTCCGGGTTATTGTTTATGATAATTGCTTCAAACCCTTCACTTTTAATCGTCTTAATGGCATGAACCGTTGAATAGTCAAACTCAACGCCCTGGCCGATTCTTATAGGGCCGGATCCAAGCACTATGACCTTTTTATTGTCAGTTACAATCGATTCGTTTTCTTCTTCGTAGGTTGAATAAAAGTATGGAATGTAACTCTTAAACTCAGATGCACAAGAGTCAATCATCTTATAGACGGGCTTAATGTGATTATCTCTTCTAAAGTCTTCGAGGGCGCGTAAATCCATGTTCCAAAGACGGGCAATTTCTGTGTCGGGAAAGCCCATTTGCTTTGCAAGTTTTAGTTTACATAAGTCTCCGGGATTAGACTTTAAATCTTCCTCCATATCCACAATCTTTTTAAACTTTTCAACAAAGAATTTATCAATTCCCGTATTTTTGCAAATTGTAGCGATACTACCGCCCTTACGTAAAATTTCAGCAACCGCATAAAGGCGGGTGTCTGTTCCGACCTTAATAAACTCATATAATTCATCAAGGTTTTTATCTATTAAGCCCTTATCTCTTAAATAGTCATGGCCTGTTTCAAGGGAGCGAACCGCCTTTAAAAAGCTTTCTTCAAAGGTACGGCCTACGCTCATTACTTCTCCCGTTGCCTTCATTTGGGTACCAAGTGTCGGGTTAGCATCCCTGAATTTATCAAAGGGGAAGCGGGCAAGCTTACTTACCACATAGTCTAAAGCAGGCTCAAAGCAGGCGGGGGTATTCTTAAGCCTTATTTCTTCTAAGGTTAATCCAACCGCAATTTTAGCTGAGACCCAGGCAATGGGATATCCGCTTGCCTTAGATGCCAAAGCAGAAGAACGGGATACTCTTGGGTTTACTTCGATTAAGTAATAGTCCTTTGAATCCGGAGATAAGGCAAACTGCACGTTACAACCGCCTTCGATTTTTAAGTGGCGGATTATCTTTAAAGCAGAGTCTCTGAGCATATGATACTCATTGTTTGTAAGAGTCATGGAAGGGCACACAACCGCCGAATCTCCCGTATGAATTCCCACAGGGTCTATGTTTTCCATGTTACAGATTACAATGGCTGTATCATTTGAATCTCTTATTACTTCGTATTCGATTTCTTTATATCCTTTTACGCTTTTTTCTATCAAAGCTTCGCTTACAGGGGATAAAGAAAGGGCATTTTTTAAAATAGTTTTGTATTCTTTTTCATTTTCCGCAAAGCCTCCGCCTGTACCGCCTAAAGTAAATCCCGGGCGCACCACAAGTGGAAAGCCTATTTCCTTTGCGGCCTCTATTCCTTCCTCAATTGTCTTTACAACCAAAGACTTTAAAACAGGCTCCCCTATTTCTTCGCACATGTTTTTAAAGAGTTCTCTGTCTTCCGCAAGGGCGATGCTTTCTTTCTTTGTGCCAAGAAGAGTGCATCGACACTGCTTTAAAACCCCGTCTTCTTCAAGCTGCATGGCAAGGTTTAGGCCTGTCTGTCCTCCAAGGCCCGCTAAAACTGCGTCGGGACGCTCCACTCTTATTATCTTAGCCAAATATTCTAAGGTCAAAGGCTCCATGTAGACTTTGTCCGCAACCGTATTATCGGTCATTATTGTGGCGGGGTTTGAGTTACAAAGCACCACCTCGTACCCCTCTTCTTTTAAGGCAAGGCAACCTTGAGTGCCTGCGTAGTCAAACTCCGCGGCCTGTCCTATAACAATGGGGCCTGAGCCTATAACCAAAATCTTCTTTATATCAGTTCGCTTAGGCATTTGTCTTTGCCTCCTTTAAAAGAGCTATAAAATTATCAAAAAGGTATCTTCCGTCAGTTGGACCGGGGGCGCTTTCGGGGTGATATTGAACGCTAAAGACCTTGTCTTTCTTACACTCTACTCCCTCAACCGTTCCGTCAAGTAAGTTAATATGCGTAACTTGAAGACCTGTTTTCTTTATGCTTTCCGGATCCACCGCATAAGAATGGTTTTGAGAGGTTATTTCAACAAGCCCTGTCTGCAAATTTTTAACAGGGTGATTTGCACCTCTGTGACCAAACTTAAGCTTATAAGTCTTTGCGCCGTAGGCTAAAGAAACTATCTGGTGGCCTAAGCAAATACCGAATATAGGCAGCTTACCCCTTAACTCTTTTACAGTTTTAATGGCATTTACGGCGTTTTCAGGGTCTCCCGGGCCGTTTGAAATAAAGAGTCCGTCGGGCTTATAGCTTAATATTTCTTTAGCCTCCGTATTTTCAGGCACAACCGTTACAGAAACGCCCAAGTCATTTAAGCAGTTTACGATGTTCATTTTCATGCCGCAGTCTATTGCAACAATCCTGAATCTTTCTTCTTTTGCGGGGAAAATCTCTCTTTCCTTTCTTGTAGCCCTTTTAACCTGGTCTTTTTTATATTCAAAATTTGAAATAAGCCTCAAGCACTCATCATTCGGAATATCAACATCCGTAATAAGTGCCTTGAGGCTTCCTTTTTCACGTATAATTCTTGTAAGACGCCTTGTGTCAACGCCGCTGATGCCTACTATATCGAAACGCTTCATGGTGCTTTCAAGGGTTTCAACCAAGGCATGGTTTGAAGGAGTATCACAGTAATCCTTCACTATAAAAGCATCAAGCCCCGGATGGCGGGACTCAAAATCGGAATCATTGATTCCGTAATTGCCGATAAGAGGAAATGTCATCACCACTGCCTGGTCGGTATAGGAAAGATCCGATAGAATCTCCTGATAACCCACCATTGAAGTGTTGAATACGATTTCTGAAAGTTTATCTAAGTTCGATCCGAAAGAATCGCCTTCAAAAACACTTCCGTCCTCTAATACCAGCTTTCTTTTTTTGCGACCGTTCATATCATTCTCCCTTGTATATCTTAAAGCTTGCTTATTCTATCAAGCGCTTTTTCAGTGTTTTCTTTGCTTGCAAAAGCGGTCAGTCTAAAGAAACCTGCTCCGCACTTTCCAAATCCTTCTCCGGGGGTGCCCACAACCTGCGCCTTTGTTAAGAGAAGATCAAAGAAATCCCATCCTGACATTTTATCAGGGGTTTTAAGCCAGATGTATGGCGCGTTCTTTCCGCCATAAACTTCATAGCCCATTTTGGATAAGCCTTCGTATATGGCCTTTGCATTTTCCATATATTCACTTACCTGTCTTTTTGTCTCTTTAATTCCTTCCAAAGAATACACAGCTTCCCCGGCTCTTTGCACAATGTATGGCGCTCCGTTATACTTTGTGGAGTGCCTTCTTAGCCATAATGAGTTTAAAGAAACCCCATCGCATTTAAGTTCTTTTGGCACCACGCTGTATCCAAGTCTTAAGCCTGTAAAGCCTGCATTTTTTGAAAATGAATGAAGTTCGATTGCTACTCTTTTTGCCCCTTCACATTCATATATTGAGTGAGGAATCGTTACATCGGTTATGTAGGCTTCATAGGCGGCATCATAAATAATGACCGCATCATTCTTTATGGCGTAATCCACAAACTTTTGAAGTTTGTCTATAGTTATCACCATTCCGGTAGGGTTATTCGGAAAGCAAAGGTATATTATGTCAACCTTTTCCTTGGGGATTTCAGGCACAAATCCGTTTTCTTTAAGGCAAGGTAAATAAACAAGCTTTCTTCCCGCCATAATGTTTGTGTCCGCATATACGGGGTAAACGGGATCCGGCACGGCCACCACGTTATCCTTATCAAATATTTCCTGAATGTTTCCGCAGTCACTCTTAGCGCCGTCTGAAACAAATATTTCGTCTATATCAAGGTCTATACCCCGCTTTTTATAATCGTTTTCTATGATCTTGCTTCTTAAAAACTCATATCCCCTGTCGGGAGCATATCCTTTAAAGGTTTTGGCATCTGCCATGTCGGCTACAGCCAAATTAAGGGCATCGATAACAGGCTTTGATAAAGGCTTTGTGACATCACCGATTCCAAGGCTTATGATATCCGCATCCAAATGCTCTTCTTTATGTTTTCTTACCCTGGCGGCAATATCCGCAAAAAGGTAGCTTTCCTGTAAATTAAGGTAATCTTTGTTTATTTTCATGTTTATACCTCTTGGTTTACATAATGTAGTACATTAATTCTTCTTTGTGTCAAAACTTCCCGTAAAAACAGTCCTTGCGGGGCCTGTCATATAGACGTGATTGTCTTCGTCACTCCAATAAATCTTTAAATCTCCACCGAGTAAATGAACCGTTACTTTCCTTTCAGTCCTCTCATTTAAAACGCAGGCTACCACAGTGGCGCAGCATCCGGTACCGCAGGCAAGAGTCTCACCGGCGCCTCTCTCCCACACCCTCATTTCCACGTTTTCTTTATCAAGCACCTTAACAAATTCAGTGTTTACGCGCTTTGGAAACATTTCGTGGTTTTCAAATGAGGGTCCTAACTTTTCAATGGGGAGGGCCTTTAAATCTTCCCAACTTCTCGTCATTGTATCTGTAAAAATAACCGCGTGGGGATTTCCCATGGATACGCATGTGGCTTTGGCACTTAATAAATCAATTGAAATCGGCACCTGCTTAGCTATTTCTTCATTGTTTAAAGAAACCGGAATGAGTGAAGGCGTAAGTATAGGCTCACCCATATCAACGGTAATAAGATTTGCCTTATGGTCTTCTTCCTCTTCAATGAAAATTTTTTTAATTGAACCCATGCTTTCAATGGTAAAGTGCTTTTTATCCGTGTAGCCTTTATCATATACAAGCTTTGCCACACATCTTATGCCGTTTCCGCACATTTCACTTCTTGAACCGTCGGAATTATACATTTCCATTTCAAAGTCGGCAATTTCTGACTTATTTACAAAAATAAGTCCATCGGAACCAACTCCAAAATGCCTGTCGCTAATGCAAACCGCCAGATTCGATTTATAAGGATATTTAAAATCCTCCTTAACGCAGTCAATGTACACATAGTCATTGCCGCAGCCTTCCATTTTTATAAAATCTACCTTCATATTCAGTAATCCTTTTAAACTTCTACATACAAAGAAAGGCACTTCGGACCATAGTCCGAAGCGCCTTTGCTTCTTGTTAAGTACAATATACCTTGATAATTTGTTTGTCAATACTTATAAAAACATATGACTTACAAATATTTCTATTCCTATAATTAAAGAAACGCAAAACCTCCAAAAAGACACCCCCAAGAATAATCTTGGGGGATAATTTATTCTAGAAAAAGTCCATGCCTTTTCCTTCTTCAAGCTTCTTTCTGTATTTGTCGGGCTCATTCATAAACTCAGCCATAAACATAAAGGAATCCAAAATTATGGGTTCTTTTGACTCCTCAAGCCCGTTCTTTCCTTTATCCATCATAAGCTTATACTTTGTGAGAATATAAACATATATATCGGTAAGGGAATAGCCTTCGAAGGTAAAGGTATCTCTTAAATCTTTATTCTTAATGTAATACTCGTATTCTTCGTAAAGAGCAGGCTTTTGCAAAAACTCATTCCAAAGCTTGTCGCAAAAATCCGCAGGCTTTAAGCAAAGGGCGCATAAAGCTTTAAAACTGTCATATGCTCTTAACATTCTTACATCAAGTAAAATTTTTGCCATAAAGCAATGGTACTCCGTAATGGATGCAAAATCAACTTGTTTCTTTTTACAGACGCTATAAAAAATGCTCTTTAATAGAATCTTAAAGTTTTTCCATTAAAAATCTGCAAAAAGAGCATTTATACTCGACCATATCATAAAAATACAAACGAGGAGGGTATGATTATGAAGAGAAAATTGTTGGTTTTGGGAGCAGTATTAACATTGGTTTTTATGTGTGCCTGCACAAAAGAAAACGCTTCATCGGTTGATGCAGGCTTAAAGCAGGAACCCATTGAAAGCGTTGATAATAAAACTGAAGCTACAAACTTAAGCGTTGAGGCACAAACCGAAAACACAGAAGAGGCAACCGACTACATGGCACTTTACGAAGGTTTCCTTTCAGGGGACGTTAAAGTTACCTTTGATGAGGGTGCTGATCACGGAAGCTACTTTGAATTAAAGAATCTCTTTACACCGGGAACAGAGTACTCACTTGATGAAATCAAGGACACTTTACTTAAAAGTGTTGAAACAAACTGGGGCGGTGTTAAGGCTACAATTCAGGATGTAACAAACGACTACATCGATTGCGGCATGGATTCTGTTCAGGAACTTTTGGTTCACATTAATGTCGTTTTGGGTGAAACCGAACAGTTTAACATTCACATGGTAATTAAGGAAGTTGAAGGTGCTTTGCACGTTACTTATAACTGCGAATCTTACACACGTTCAAGCACAGAAATTCTTCCCACAGGTTTTGTGAAGAATGCAGGTTCTTCAGGCGCTGCAAGCGGTGTAAGCGAACTTGGATACTTAAACGCTGATGCAAAATACACTCAGTGGTACAATCTCGCATTTGATATGGGTGTGGTAAGCTCAGACTACTATCTTCCCGTTGAAGATGACGCCGTTGTATTGGACCTTTCAAGCATTGAAAACATTGAAAACCTCTGCATCGAATCTTACTACTTTGTTAACGGTGATAAGAAAGAATACTTCTACACCTACTATTACTTTGATAAAGACTTTGCTCCTATAGCCGATGACTCGATTTATGACAGCGAAAATCCTATAAGAAAGATTTTTGCGGATAAAAACTTAACAGTTTATCCTAAGAGCCAGATTCAAAACGTGTTAGACAAGCGTCAGGCAGAAATCGGATTATCTGATTTAGTGCTTCAAAAGTAAATTATGCAGAAAGAAACCGTTGGATTAATTCCAACGGTTTTTTTATTAAATCAAGAAATATGAATTTCCCAGAGCACCACTACAATCTTTCATTGCGCCTTCCGCTCTTTTAACCATTCCTTCATAGTCTTTAAACTTGTTACTTCTAACCGCACCTATTCTTATAAAGAACTTGGTGCTATCGTCTTTGTTTATTTCTGCTGCCTCAATGATGTTAAAGAGTCTTCTTATAATGTTGTTGCAGACTTCATTTTCCAAAACTCCCGATACAAAGACTGCAAATCTGTCATCCTTTATGTGGATTAAGATGTCGTTTCCTCTAAAGGTCTGGCGCATTGAGTTTGTGATACTTTGAATCACCAGCTCTCCCGCCTTTTCTCCCTTTTCTTCCACATACTTTGAAAATCTGTCTACGCTAAGAAGCATAAACATACCGTCGATTTGATCCTTAAGTTTTCTTTCTATATGAGTGATACCGCTTTGCTCATCCAAAAGGCCCGTGGACTCATCGATAAAGGTCTGCATGTTCTTCTGCTTTTCCTCTATCTTTCTTTCCGTAATATCGGAAGCAGAAAGCATAAGCACTTCGGAGTTATTGGATAAAGTAATGCACTTACCCAAAACATATACGTAAATATCTCTTCCGTCTTTATGAGTAAACATTACTTCCTTTGAGCAGGAGCCGGTCTTAACTACAGTATCAATAACATCCCTTAAAACCGCCGTATTGTATTCGCCCACTTCTTCAAAGATTTCTCTTACGTCGCCTTCTAAAAGAATATCTCCTTCCACTCCCAAAAGCTTATGGGCAGCTTCGTTTATAAGCACTATATCCCAGGTCTTAATATCAAGAGCCACAAAGGCGGAACTTTGAGCCTTTAAAAGTTCAGAAAAGATTTCGTTCTTTCCCGCTATGTTTTTTCCAAGGCTTGTAATAAGGCGTGCCACATTTCCATAGTCATCGTCACGCTTTAAAATCTTTTTAAAATCTTCTTCTTCCTCAAAGTCAAAAGAATTAACTTTAATCTTATCTATGGCACCGCCAAGGGTAGCTAACGGGTATAAACCTCTGTTTAGGCCAAATACCGTTAGCAGCGCTATCACAAATACCGCTCCCACAAAGATAAGCATCATGGATATTAAAATCCTTGTGGTGGTGGCGTAGTTATTTTCCATGGATGTTGAAACTACAAACAGCCAATCTACACCTTTAATGTAACTGTAAACATCTATGTATCTCATGCCTGCTTCATTGTAGGTTCTGTAGGGCTCTCCGTTTCCGATTCTTTGCTCCATCAAAACCTTTTTAAGCCAGTCATCAACAATCTCACTTCCGGGGATATCACCCTTATCGGAGAAAATATAAGAAGAAATATTTGCATCTATAAGCACGTATTTTACGCCGCTTACTCCGTTACTAGCCTGTTTTTCAAGCTCTTCTTGAAGCTTATCAAGGAAAATCGAACCGCCCACGATTCCCACAACATTTCCCTTTTCATCCTGCATGGCCTTTAGCACCACCATGACTTTTCCGTGCTCACCGGAGGCCTTTCCGATTCCGTAGCAGAATGGCTCAAAATGATCTTTAATTCTGTCTTTTATCATTTGCCTTGCGCTTCCGGTTCTAACGTATTCGCCGATTAACTTTTCATTTGAAGCCACAAATATCTTGGTTTCTTCCCAGTCAGCCACAAAGAAACCATCTAAAGATTCCACATCTTTTGAAAATCTTTCGGTATACTCCTTTGCATCCCTTAAAGCTTCTTTGTCATCGGGGTTTAAAACCGCATTTAAAATAACAGGGTCCTTTGCGTAGGCCTGCACAAGATTAATGTAATTATCTATATAAAGTTCCACTATCTGCGATCTGTCTTTGGCAATAACCTGAAGTTCTTCAATATCGTGGCTTTCCAAGGTGGCACTCACCTTTTTCGAAATAAAGAAAAATACCACACCCTGAATCAGGATTTCACACAGGACAACCGCCAAAACAACTCGCGATATAATCTTTTGATTTCGCATCGTTCCTCCAAAAGCATTAATCGATAACTTATCTTATCAAGTGAATGTGAGCAAATTATTAGCAAAGATGGGGGTATCTGGCTTATTTTTGTGTTGACAGGTTCTTTTATCTTTAATATAGTGAAAAACAAAAAAGATTTGAAAGGGAAAATGGTTATGGGTAATAAATCAAATTCCAAATTCAAAGAGTTTCTTTTAAAGAAAAACATTATTTTTTCCGCAAAAAGATACTTTATCGACGCCATGAGTGCTATGGCAAACGGCTTGTTTGCATCACTCCTCGTTGGCACAATTCTTTCAACACTTGGTACACAATTTAACATCCAAATTCTTGCAGACATCGGAAATTTTGCAAAAGGTGTGGCAGGCCCCGCTATGGCAGCTTCCATCGCTTACGCTTTAAGCTCTCCTCCCCTTGTGCTTTTTTCAATGCTTGCGGTAGGCGCTATGGCAAACTCCCTTGGAGGCGCAGGCGGACCTTTGGCAGTTTTCTTTGCCGCTATCCTTGCTTCTGAAATCGGTAAACTTGTATCAAAAGAAACCAAAATCGACATTCTTGTAACACCTTTAGTTACAATCGGTATCGGCGCACTCTTTTCTTTCACCTTAGCCCCGGCTATCGGTACTGCGGCAAGTTCTTTCGGAAAATTAATTATGTGGGCAACTGAACTTCATCCTTTCTTTATGGGAATCCTGGTTTCTGTAATCGTAGGCATGGTACTTACTCTTCCCATAAGCTCCGCAGCAATTTGCGCAGCTTTGGGTCTTACGGGACTTGCAGGTGGCGCAGCAGTCGCAGGATGTTCTGCTCAGATGATTGGATTTGCAATTATGAGTTATAAAGAAAATAAAGCAAGCGGCCTTGTGTCACAGGGACTTGGCACCAGCATGCTTCAAATGGGAAACATCGTAAAGAATCCCTTAATCTGGATTCCCCCTACACTTGCCGCAGCAATCACAGGCCCCATTTCAACCTGCATTTTCAAAATGCAAATGAACGGAGAAGCAATCGCTTCCGGTATGGGAACCTGCGGATTTGTAGGTCAGATTGGAGTTTACTCAGGATGGGTAAAGGATATTGCATCGGGCGCAAAAGCTTCTGTCACAACCTTTGATATAGTGGGTCTAATCCTTATCTGCTTTATCTTACCCGCTGTTCTTTCAACTGTTTTCTGCCTCATCATGAAAAAGATGGGCCTTATAAAAGAAAATGATTTAAAACTTCAGGATATATAAAAAATAAGGCTTTGCGTTAGTTACCGCAAAGCCTTTTATTTATACTTCAATACTTTCAACCAAATCTATTATTTTGCTGTAAGAATCTTTAGCTTCCTCAAGGTAGTCATCCAATAGAACGATTTTATCTTTGTTTCTAAGTTCTTCACAAAGTTCATCAACACTTTCAAACAGTTTGGTAAACCC
>JAILCK010000052.1 GCA_024680435.1 Lachnospiraceae bacterium | reverse complement strand
ATACGAAAAGGCAAAGAAAGATGCCTTCACATTCGGAAACGAACTTGTGGTTGAGCAGTTTATCGACGGAAGAGAGTTTTCTTGCGGCGTAATCTTAGGTAAGGCTTTACCCGTAATCGAAATTGCTCCTGTTGAAGGATTTTACGATTATAAAAACAAATATCAGGAAGGCTCCACAATTGAGACCTGTCCTGCAAATGTGGACAAAGAAACCACGCTTAAAATGCAGAAGATGGCAGAGGATGCATACAATTGCTTAAGGCTTAACCAGTATGCCCGCGTTGATATCATGATGGATAAAGACGGAGAGCTTTATGCATTGGAAGCAAACACACTTCCCGGCATGACACCTATGTCTTTAATGCCTCAGGAAGCAGCTGCCGTAGGTATTAACTATAATCAGCTTTGTGAAAAATTAGTAAAGATGGCATTGGAAAAGTAATATGAAGGCTTTTAATATTGGAGATGTAATAATAGCAACAGATGGCGTTGGAAAAAACATAACCGACGCCTCTATGCTTATAGAATCCGTGACAATGGATTCAAGACAAGTTAAAGAGGGAAGTCTCTTTGTGGCCATTAAAGGCGAAAGAGTAGACGGCCATGACTTTATAAATGATTGTTTTAGTAAAGGTGCTACAGCAGTTTTATGTGACCACATTCCGGAAGGGGTAACAGGCCCTTGTATTGAGGTTGAAAACACTGTTAAAGGACTTCAAGACCTTGCAAAGTGGTACAGGGAATCTTTAAATGTAAAGGTGGTTGGCATCACAGGAAGTGTCGGCAAAACCAGCACCAAGGAAATGGTGTCTGCAGTTTTATCAGAAGGATTTAAGACTCAAAAGACAATCGGAAATTATAACAATGAAATCGGTCTTCCTCTTACGGTTCTTTCTATTGAAGAAGATACGGAAGTTGAAGTGCTTGAAATGGGCATAAGCGATTTTGGCGAAATGAGAGTGTTATCAAGAATCGCTCAGCCAAACGTTTGCGTCATTACAAATATCGGTGAATGTCATTTGGAATTCTTGCATGACAGAGACGGCGTATTGAAAGCTAAGTCTGAAATCTTTGAGTTTATGAGTAAAGACGCAAAGATTTACTTAAACGGCGATGACGATAAGCTTAGAACCGTAAAAAAGGTAAAAGGAATCACACCCTATTTCTATGGATTTAATAAGGGTAATGACGTTACTTTAAAAGATTCTGAATCTCTTGGCCTTAAGGGAAGCAAGCTTAAAATGCACTATAAGGGCGAAGATTTGGAAGCAACCATTCATATGCTTGGTAAGCACATGCAGGCAAATGCATTGGTTTCTTTTGCTATAGCAAAGGACATGGGGCTTACAGACGCGCAGATTAAAGAAGGCTTAGCAAAGGCTAAGACAATCGATGGAAGAAGCAACCTTATCGAGTTTAAGGGAAAAGGATTTATCATCGATGATTGCTATAATGCTTCTCCCACTTCAATGAAGGCGGCTTTGGATCTTCTTACTCTTTCAGACGGAAACAAAGTAGCAATTTTGGGAGATATGTTTGAGCTTGGAGAAGAGTCAGACAGAATGCATTTTGAAGTAGGTACCTATGCCGCAAAGGTTGGAATCGATAAGCTTATCTGTGTCGGAAAAGAATGTAAGAATATGTATAATGCAGCGGTTTTGGAAAATCCCGGATTAGCTGTATCATATTTTGAAACATTGGATGAATTATTAAGCGTACTCACAAAAGAGGTTAAAGAAACCGACAGCATATTGGTTAAGTCTTCACACGGAATGGGCTTTGCAAAGCTTGTTGAAGCACTTAAGAAAAGGTAATTAACTTGAATGGGGGAACAATAGTGGCATCTATTGGTAAATTGATAGCTATAGATGCACTGAGTTAATGGAGGATTTATGGAGAAAGAAGCAAAGATATACGTAGCAGGTCACAAGGGATTAGTGGGTGGAGCAATATACAGGAAGCTTGTTGCTGATGGATACAGTAATATTATTGTTGCAGATCACTCGAAACTCGATTTAGTTAGACAAGAAGAGGTTGAATGCTTTTTTGCTAATGAAAAGCCTGATTATGTTATAATGGCAGCTGCAAGAGTGGGTGGAATCAATATCAATAACAAGAAACCAGCTGATTTTATATATGACAATATGCAAATGGCATGCAACGTCATTAATGCAGCACATAACTCGCAAGTTAAGAAGCTGTTGTTTTTGGGAAGTTCATGTATTTATCCTAAATATGCAAATCAACCAATCGTCGAAGATGAATTGTTAAGTGGGAAATTGGAAGAAACAAACGAAGGGTATGCAATAGCTAAAATTGCAGGATTAGAATTGTGTAAGTTTTACATGAGACAGTATGGGGATAGATTTATTAGTTGTATGCCGCCTAATATATATGGCCCATATGACAACTATAATTTAGAAACATCACACTCAATGGCTGCATTTATAAGGAAACTATATGAGGCAAAAAAGAGTCATGCGGAGAAAGTTGAATTCTGGGGAACTGGAAATGCACTCAGAGAGTATCTATATGTAGATGACATGGCAGATGCGTGTGTTTTTTTGATGGACAATTACGAAGAAGAGTCCCAACATTTA
>JAILCK010000233.1 GCA_024680435.1 Lachnospiraceae bacterium | reverse complement strand
ATTGAAAATGCCAACTGTAAGCTTTTGTTTACAGACATGGACAGGACTTTATTAAAGGACGATTGCACCATAAGCAGTGACTTAAAAAAGGCCTTTGATGAAATGTCTAAAAAGCATCATAAGCTTATTTTAACAAGCGGTCGCCCTCTTCCCGGAATCACCGAGCGAATCGAGGCTTTAGGCTTAAATTATCCTGAAACCTATGTGGTTTCTTTTAACGGAGGCTTGATTTATGACTACAGTCAAAAGAAAGCTTTGTTTGAAAGAAAGTTAAATCGCGATATCATCAAAAAGGTTGAGGCCCTTTGCAAAGAGGAAGGCGTCTACGTCCACAGCTACACAGATTCTGAAATCATTACTTTAAAGGACGGAGAAGAATTGGCCTTTTATAGGTCCCGTATTCACATGCCCTATAAGGTTGTTAAGTCTTTATACTCTACTTTAAAATCAGGCGCTTACAAGCTTCAGATAATAAGCTTAAGCGATAGAGAAAAACTTGATAAATTACAAGAAAAGATAATGAGTGCCTTTGGAAACGAGGTAGATACGGTATTTTCAAGCACCAAATACTTAGAAGTGCTTCCAAAGGGCGTATCTAAGGGGGAGGCTGTAAAGAAATTATCTTACATGCTGTCTGTTCCGATTGAGAGAACCTTTGCTGCAGGGGATGAAGATAACGATATTTCAATGATTAAGGCCGCAGGCACGGGAGTCGCCGTAATCAATGCTACCCCCGCAGTTAAAGATGCCGCTAAAATCATCACAAAGAATGATAATGAGCACGACGGATTGTTAGAAATTGTAAATGAATACTTTTTATAAAAAAGAAAAGCCCGAGATTATTCTCGGGTTTTTCCTTTTATAATATGTTTATGCTATCGCACTCGTTTTTATAAAGTAATGCGTTTTGATGACACTTATCTTCTTTTAACACTTCATTAAAGTCTTTAACGGCTTTCTTTTTATCATTAAGTCCAAGCCTTCCAAGGCCTGAAACATAAAGACAGTGAAGATAGTTTTTCTTTGTCATGTCTTCATCAAAGATTGCAAAGTCCGGCATTGATACGGCAAAGTAATCCTGCTTAAAGGTATCTCCCATATGGGCTTCCCCATATTCTAGGAGCATGTCAAACTTTTCCTTTGCCTTCTTTTCATCCGAAAGCTTTTTATAGGATAATCCCTGGTATAAAATCATGTCCGCAGGCTGATCGTAATAGTAAAGCATTCCGGCCACTTCGCTTGCACCAAGTGTGGCAAGCTTATAGCACTCTTTTGCCTCAGTTTCTTTTCCCTGCATTTCTAAGGTAAGTCCCAGATGATAGTAAAGATGATTATCCTTTGTGCCCTCTAACCTTCCTTCACCTAAGTTGTGAGGATAAGAAAGGGCTTCTCTTAAGTATTCTTCAGCCTTCTTTGCATTTTTATTTTTAAGTTCTTTTCTTGCAAGCTCTAATAGGCATGTCTTAAACTGGGTGCTTATCTTTCCTTCGGCGCCTTCCCAGGTTCTAAACGCATGGCATCTGATTGCTTTAATGGCTTCTTCGTAAGCTCCCGTTAAGTTTAAAACGGTGACATATTCAGTGTAGAGGTCGTCTCTATCTTCAATAAGAGAAATGTTTTCTTTGTATCTAGAGAGCCTCTCTTCAGGTGCTTTTCCAAGCATCTTTAAAAGCTGGTCAAGCTCCAAGAATACTCTTGCATCCTTCTTATCAAGGCTAAATGCCTTTTCTAAGCACTTAATGGCATTTTCTTTATCGCCCTTTTTGTTGTAATAGGCAATGGATAAGTTTCTAAGGACTGTAGGGAAGGTTGCGTCTATCTTAACGGACTTTTCCCAAAGTGAAATCGCCTCATCGTATCTAAGCTTATCGTAATAAAGGTTTCCAAGGTAATAATATGCTTTACTATCATCCGGATCTGCCTTTATTGCAGCATTAAGCACTAAAATGTCTTCCAAAGTGTTAGGGAAGCAATAGGTGGGGTCAACGGCCTGAGCCTCTTTGTAAGCCTTCTTTGAAGCCTTAGTGTCTCCAAGTTTTGAAAGGTAAAATCCTTTGTAATATAAAAGCATGGGATTTTTTTCAACACAAGCTTCGATTAAAGAAACCGCTTCATCATAAAATCCCCATTCGGCGTAGTCTCTTGATAATCTCAAGGTGGTGTGAGCGTTTTCGCTTACGTCTGTATTAATATCCTTTTCGTATTCGCTCTCGGACATTTCGCCTCTTAAAAGCTCTGAAATAAAATCAAAAGGATCTTCTGTTAAGTTTTCTTCCACCTGCTTTAA
>JAILCK010000228.1 GCA_024680435.1 Lachnospiraceae bacterium | reverse complement strand
AAGGCAAGCTACGATCTTTTGGGACTTATGAGCTTCTTAACAGCAGGAGAAGATGAGTGCCGTGCTTGGACCATTAAGAAGGGCACAAAGGCTCCTCAGGCGGCCGGAAAGATTCATACAGATTTTGAAAGAGGATTTATTAAAGCGGAAGTAATTAACTATAAGGATCTTCTTGAACAAGGTTCCCTTTCCGCAGCAAAGGAAAAAGGCCTTGTAGGCATCGAAGGAAAAGAATACGTGGTTAAAGATGGTGACGTTATTCTCTTTAGATTTAATGTATAATTCTTAAATTTTTCTAAATATAGTGTTACAAAAAACGACATTCTCAATATCTTGGGGATGTCTTTTTTTATGCCTAAAAATGCCGAAAAATGGCGTAAAATCAACAAAAAATTAACAGCACAGGGGTTGCAATGGGAGTGGAAATGTTGTAAAATGTGGGTACAAGTGGAAGAAAGTGGTTACTACGTGGGTGAAAGTGGTACGATTTTAGAGTAAGGAGGTGATCGGAATGTTCATGGGCGAATACAACCACACAGTTGATGAAAAAGGCCGATTGATCATTCCCTCTAAGTTTCGAGAAGAACTTGGAAACGAATTCGTTATCACCAAAGGCTTGGATGACTGCTTGTTTATTTACAACAATACCGAATGGAAGGCTTTGGAAGATAAGCTAAGAGCCCTTCCCCTTACCAATAAAAACGCACGTACCTTTGCAAGATTCATGCTTGGAGGAGCTGCAACAGTAGAGCTTGATAAGCAGGGAAGAATCTTGATTCCGCAGGTGTTAAGAACCTTCGCTTCCCTTGATAAAGAAATTGTTTTAGTGGGAATCGCAAACAGAATTGAAGTTTGGAACAAGGCAAAATGGGATGCTGCATCAAATATTGATGATATGGAATCAATCGCAGAGCAAATGGCAGACCTTGGCATATAGGATATAAAGATGGAATTTAAACACTATTCGGTAATGCTTAATGAAACAATTGAAAATTTGAATATTAAACCGGATGGGATTTACTTGGATGGCACCCTCGGAGGAGCGGGCCATTCATACGAGATAGCAAAGAGGTTAACGAATGGCGGTCATCTCTACGGAGTCGATCAGGATGAGGCGGCCATTGAGGCGGCCGGGAAAAGGCTTTCAGAGTTTAAAGACCACGTGACCATTATTCGTTCCAATTATAAAGATGCAGTGAGCATCTTAAAAGAAATGGGAGTTGGGGGAGTGGATGGTATCCTCCTAGACTTAGGAGTTTCTTCTTACCAGTTAGACACTGTTGAAAGAGGATTTTCCTATAAGTACGACACAGCTTTAGATATGAGGATGGACGATAGACAGACGCTTACGGCGAAGGATATCGTCAACACATATTCCCAGAAAGAGCTTGCAAGAATCATTAAAGAATACGGCGAAGATCAATTCGCACAAAACATTGCAAAGCATATTTGCATTGAACGCGAAAAGAAACCTATAGAAACAACCTTTGAATTAAACGAAGTGATAAAGGCGGCCATCCCCATGAAGATGAGAGCAACCGGCGGACATCCTTCAAAGAGAACATTCCAGGCAATAAGAATTGAATGTAATCACGAGCTTGAGGTTTTAAGAGATTCACTTGATGAAATGACTGATTTCTTAAATCCCGGCGGAAGATTTGCAATCATTACCTTCCATTCATTGGAAGACAGAATAGTAAAGACCTCATTTAAAAAGAGTGAAGACCCTTGCGAATGCCCCAAGAACTTTCCTGTATGTGTATGCGGAAAGGTTTCAAAGGGAAAGCAGTTAACAAAGAAACCAATATTACCAAGCGAAAAAGAGCTTGAAGAAAACTCAAGGTCCAAAAGCGCAAAGCTGAGAGTATTTGAAAGGAAGTAAAAGTTATGGCAACAAATAATCTAAGATTATCAAACGGCAGATATGTTTATGACACAACTGCAAGAAATATTGACGTAAAAAAGGCGATCGAAGAGCGCCCTTCTTTTAGTCCCTTAAAAGTATATGAAGGTCAAAACTTACAGGAAAAGAAGAATATGAGCTTTTTCTACGTTTTGTTCTTAACGGTTGCAGTTTTTGTAACGGCTTACGCTTTGGTTTCTTATTTAAGACTTCAGTCAGAAATCGCAAATTCTGTTGAAAATATCGCTATCTACGAGCAGAGACTCAACAATTTGACACTTGCAAATGATGATGAGTATAGTAAAATGATTAATGCAATAGATTATGATGAGATTAAAAGAAT
>JAILCK010000176.1 GCA_024680435.1 Lachnospiraceae bacterium | reverse complement strand
GAAGAACCGCTTTCTAAGTAGTAAATACCAAGTCTTTCGCCTGTTCTTGCAATGTTCTTGGTGCCTACATTGTACTTTCTTAATGCTGCAACGGCGCATTCACCGATTTCGTTGTCGGGAACGGCTGTAACAAATTCTGCGTCGTGTCCGTAGTTAGCTAAAGAAACAGCAACGTTTGCTTCGCCTCCGCCGTAGTTAATGTCAAATTCATCAGCCTGGATGAACTTCTCAAAGTTGGGGGTGGAAAGTCTTAACATGATTTCACCCATAGTAATTACTTTTGCCATAGTTATTCCTCTCAATGTATGTTAAATTATTTGTTTACCAAGTGTACGGCAAATCCGCCGATTTCATCTTTAAGGTATACGATGTTTAATTTGTCGCCCTTGTATCCCTTAGTTTCTTCGATAAACTCTACTCCCTTAACGGTAGCAAGGTAGTTTACAGCTCTTTGTACAGAGTTTGTGCCGATAGCGATGTGACCCTTTGTGCCTCTTCCGTTTCCGTTCATGGCTTCGATTAATGTGCCTGCAAATACGGATGAGTTACCAACCTTTTGCTCAAATCCGAAGTAGTTATCAAATACGCTTGTAACTGCCTTAGATTCTTCAGCATCGCTGCAATTGATACCAACGTGCTTTAAGTTAAAGCCAAGCATTGTACGAACGGCTTCTTCCGTAAGCTCTGCAATCTTATCGAATTCTCCTGCCTTAACAAGGTCCTTATTAACCATCCAAGAACCGCCGCAGGCAATGATTTTATCAAATGCAAGATATTCGCAAATGTTCTTTTCGTTGATACCGCCGGTGGGCATAAACTTAACCTGAGTATAGGGTGCTGCCATAGCCTTAATCATCTTAAGACCGCCTGAAGCTTCTGCAGGGAAGAACTTAACAACATCAAGTCCTAATTCCAAAGCAGCTTCGATGTCCGAAGGATTGTTTACTCCGGGTACCATGGGCACGCCCTTTTTCTGGCAATACTTTACGATATTGGGATTTAAGCCGGGAGCCACAATAAATTTAGCGCCTGCGTTAACGGCTCTGTCTACCTGTTCTTCGGTAAGAACTGTTCCCGCACCCACAAACATGTTGGGGAATTCTTTTGCCATTATTCTGATGGATTCTTCTGCCGCATCGGTTCTGAATGTAACTTCTGCGCAGGGAAGACCGCCTTTAATAAGCGCTTCGGCTAAGGGCTTTGCATCCTTTGCATCATCAAGTACCACTACCGGAACAATTCCGATATCGGAAATTTTTTTCAATACTTCGTTCATCTTTTTACTCCTTTAAAAATCTTTTAAGCTAAGATTTCCTTAACGCAATTTAAAATCTTTTCGTCTTTGCAATTAGCATAAAAGAAATCCTTAAAGCCCTTTGTTGAAAGAGCTCCTTTTACAAGGTCTTTATCGAGTTCTTTTAAAATATCGCAAAGATCTCTGTAAGAATGTTTCTTTACTTCGTCAAGGATCTTTTTGTTTCTTTGTTCGGGAACCACTCTTTCAGGAGGGTATCCGCCACCGCCTTCTTTTTCAAAAAGGCGTTCAAATACATACTTTAAATTAAGTTCTGCGCCCCAGCCGTAGCCTTTTGCAAAAGGCATTGCTATAGCGTTACCGTCGTTAATCTGTGTAAACATGAATGCATCGGATGCATCAACCACATGTCCGCAGATAACTCCGGGGAATGAATTGCAGGCAAGCATTGCGCCTTCTCCCGTGCCGCAACCTGTCACTACAAAATCAACAGCTTTTGAGTTAAGTAATACTGCAGCTAAGATACCGATTTGAACATATGTAAGCTGTTCTTCATCTTCTGCTGAGTACATACCGTAGTTAAATACTTCGTGGCCCTTTTGTGTTGCTACTTCCTTTAAGGCCTTTCCAATCTGTGAATTCTTCGCTGCCTGAGAATTCTCGTTTATCAATGCAATTTTCATTTTTTCCCGTCCTTTTATGATAATAAACTCTTTTGCAAATGCGTAAGAGTGTTGCTAAGTTAAGGCTGCTTACCGATGTAAGCCAAGATTCCTCCGTCTACATAGAGAATGTGACCGTTTACGGCATTTGAAGCTTCGGAAGCCAAGAATACCGCAGGTCCTGTCAGTTCTTCGGCCTTTAACCATCTGTTTGCAGGGGTCTTTGCACAAATGAACTGATCGAAGGGATGCCTTGAACCGTCAGGCTGAATCTCTCTTAAAGGAGCTGTCTGAGGTGTCTCAATATATCCGGGGCCTAAGCCGTTACACTGAATGTTGTACTGGCCGTACTCTGAGCAGATATTTCTTGTAAGCATCTTTAATCCGCCCTTTGCAGATGCGTAAGCCGAAACTGTTTCACGTCCCAGCTCTGACATCATGGAGCAGATGTTTATAATCTTTCCGTGACCCTTTTTGATCATGGAAGGAATAACTGCCTTTGATACAATGAAAGGCGCGTTTAAGTCTACGTCAATAACCTGTCTGAACTGTTCAGCGGTCATTTCTGTCATGGGGATTCTCTTAATGATACCTGCGTTGTTAACAAGGATATCGATAACTCCCACTTCTCTTTCAATCTTTGCAACCAAAGCATTAACGGCTGCTTCATCAGTTACGTCACAAACATAGCCGTGAGCTTTGATGCCCTTTTCTTCATAAGCCTTTAAACCTTTGTTTACAAGCTCTTCGTTAATATCGTTAAAACAAATTGTGGCTCCGCATTCAGCGTATGCGCTTGCGATTGCAAAACCGATTCCGTAAGAAGCTCCTGTTACAAGGGCTACCTTACCTTCCAAAGAAAAATTTGTAAATTCGCTCATTTTAATTCCTCCGTTATCTTAAATCGATGGGACGAACATCGTCCATGTCGTCAAAGTCCTGATTTTCTCCAACCATTCCCCAAATGAATGTGTAGTTCTTGGTGGAGCATCCGCAGTGGATTGACCAGCTGGGGGATATAACCGCCTGCTCGTTGTGCATTACTATGTGACGAGTCTCCTGAGGCTCTCCCATAAAGTGCATAAGCATCTGATCATCATCCATATCAAAGTAAAGGTAAACTTCCATTCTTCTGTCATGAGTGTGACAAGGCATTGAGTTCCATACGGAACCTTCTTCCAAGTGAGTCATGCCCATTTCAAGCTGACAGGTCTCAACCTGTCCCGGAAGAATGAATTTATTTATGGTTCTGTGATTG
>JAILCK010000119.1 GCA_024680435.1 Lachnospiraceae bacterium | reverse complement strand
GACCAGGAAAAGCTTTTCTTACAGGATTTGTATTCAGCCCTTAATTCAAAATCTGAAGTAATTCTTTTTGAAAACTTTGAAGCCTGTCATTCTTCAATGGCTGCCCGCCTTTTTGACCTTGTTACAACAGGTAAGGTAGCTTTAAACGAAAGATACGTAAATCAAAACGGACAGCTTGTAAATGTTCCAAATGCCTTATCCGGAGAAACAGTGGGTGCACTTTTTGCAAAGGACAAATACCTTGTAATCATAAGCGAAAAGCCCCTTGAAAAGCTTGCGGATAAATTCGGAGCTTTATTTATAAACGCCCTTGGAGACATAGTTGAAACCGAAAGCTTAAATGATGAAGCCTTAAAGAAAATATCCGAAAAAGAAATGGAAGAGTTAAAAGAGGTTTCTGAAAAGAAGTTTAAGTTTAAACTTACAGATGCTCCCGAAATCATTAACTATAGCGTAACCCTTGCAGGAAAGAACAGAGGCTTAGAGGGAATTCTTTCTTTTTACGATAACTGCTTAAAGGCGTTGGCTCAGATTAAACTTGAGGGAGATTATCCCGGTGAAACAAACATCTCGTTAAGCATTGAGGATGATAATATAGTTGCAAAGATAGGGGATGAAGATAAGAAGAAACTCTTTGACGCACTTCCCACTCAGTACTTAGGTGAGCTTGAAAAGGTTAAGGCAGAGCTTGACAATATTGTGGGCCTTAAGGAAATTAAGGAATACATTTTAAGCCTTGAAGAATACTACAGCGTTCAAAAGAGACGTAAAGAAGCGGGCTTAAAGGCTTCTGAAGTAAGTAAGCACATGATATTCACAGGTAACCCCGGTACAGGTAAAACAACCATTGCCCGTTTAATAAGCAGATACTTAAAGGCAATCGGCGTATTATCAGGCGGTCAGCTTGTTGAAGTGTCCCGTGCCGACTTGGTGGGTAAGTATGTGGGCCACACAGCTCCATTGACAAACCAGGTTATTAACATGGCAATCGGCGGCGTTTTATTTATAGACGAAGCATATTCTTTGTACAGAGGAAAAGACGATTCCTTTGGACTTGAAGCAATCGATACCTTGGTTAAGGGAATAGAAGATAACAGAGATAACCTTATTGTTATACTTGCCGGCTATTCAAATGAAATGGAAGAGTTCTTAACTTCAAACTCAGGTTTAAAGTCAAGATTTCCTAATGTTATTAACTTCCCCGACTACACGGGATCGGAACTTTTGGACATTGCCGTAATTACCGCAAAGAGTAAGGGATACACAATCGATGAAGGCGCAAAGACTTCACTTTTAACTTACTTTAACGCAGTTCAGGCAGTTAGAAGCAAAGACGCAGGAAACGGACGACTTGTAAGAAACAAGATTGAAGATGCTATCTTAAATCAGTCAAGACGTCTTTCAAATTCAGTAGAAGCGGATCTTTCGGTTTTGGCATCCGAAGATTTTGAACTTGATGATATAAACGGATAAATTTTAGAGGTTAGATAATGGGAATTACTGTATTTGGCGCAGTCTTTGTGGATATTAAAGGCTATCCCAAAGACACATTCATACCCGCAGGAAGAAATGTGGGTGCGGTAGAAACGGTTTACGGCGGTGTATCAAGAAACATTGCCGAAAACATAGCAAATGTTGAGCTTAGGCCCACTTTTGTAAGCCTTGTTGATGATAATGCGGAAGGCGAAGAAGTTATAAAGCAGCTTAAGCGTCATAAGGTTAACACAGATTATATATTAAAAACAAAAGACGGCATGGGCACCTGGCTTGCAATCTTTGATAATTCGGGAGACGTGGTTGCTTCTATTTCAAAGCGTCCCGATTTAAGCCCCATTCTTAAAATCCTTGAAGAAAAGGGCGATGAGATAATGGAGCAGTCAGACAGCATTGCTCTTGAAATCGATATGGACAAAGAAATCGTAAAGAAAGTGTTTTCTTTGGCTGATAAGCATGGAAAGAAAGTTTATGCCGCAGTTTCAAACATGAGCATAGCTTCTAAGAGAAGAGATTTCATTAAAGATACAGGTTGCTTTGTATGTAACCGTCAGGAAGCGGGCATGCTCTTTATGGACGATTATTCGGAAACAGACCCTGAAGAGTTAAAAGAAATAATCTATAAAAAAGCCACTATGGCAGGAATACCAAAGATGGTGGTAACCCTTGGCGAAGCCGGAGCTATCTATGCGGAAGCAGGTGTAGGATGTGGAATCTGCCCTTCAAGAAAGGTAGAAGTAAGAGATACCACAGGTGCGGGAGATGCCTTTTTTTCGGGAGTGACCATAGGCTTAACATATGGAAAAACCTTGGAAGAATCCTGCGCAATAGGCTCAATGCTTGCGGCATCCGTAATCACCTCAACCGAGAATGTATGTCCAAGATTCTTACCATCCGAATTTGGCATAGAAAATATGGAATAGAAATATAATTATGCATTCACGATTACATCAACGCGAATGGCTTTTCCTTTAAGTGAATATGAAGGCTTAACGCCTGCTAAGAAAGGTCCTTTTAAGGGCCTTTTTATTATGATTTTTTTAGGATTAAGGCTCATGGCCGCATTAAGTAGCGCTTCTTCTTTATCGCAGGGGCTCTCTAACTTTTGTAAAAGCTGAAACTTTTTCTTTATTAAAGCCGACTTTTCTCTCTTTGGAAACATGGGGTCAAGTAAGATTACATCGGGCTTTTCCGACTCTTTAAGCTCACTCATGGCTTTAATGCTGTCTTCATTTTTTAATGTCATTTTGTTTGCAATGTGAGCGTACTCAACAGTATGGGATGCTCTGTATACAGAGTCTTCAAGGAGAGCAAATATGATTTCATCGTATTCATACATGGTAACGCTAAAGCCCGCCGCGGCTAAAATAACGGAATCTTCCCCAAGGCCGGCGGTGGCATCTAATATGGATACGGCTTCTTTTCCTTTAATTTTTGCGGCCTTAACAAGCAGCTCACTTTGAAGATTATTCTTTGTAAGCCTTCTTTTTAAAGACTCAAAGTTTCCTTTTAGCTCTAAATCATCGCATTTTAAAGAAAGGCCCTCCGTTGAAAGCTCAAGGTAAGGAGTGCTTTTGCCTAAACTTAAATCATCCGTGAAAACTAAAGGATCAAGAATGCTTTTTATTTTCTCAACTCTTTCTTTATCCGGATTATCAGTTATTAAAAGTGCGATTTTTTGGCTACAATCCATATATTACCCCTGTAATTGATTACGTGTTTTTTGTTTATTTTAATCTATGTTTAGTACACTTGGTGTGATAAATTATCATTATGAAAATTAAAAAAGACCATTTTGACATAAATCAAATAATGCGTAGCGGTCAGTGTTTTAGGATCAAAGAAACCGGTGAAAACACTTATTCCGTTGTCTATAAGGATAACCTTCTTTTAATAAAAAAAGAAGAGGATTCTTATGATTTTTTATGCTCTGAAGATGAGTTTGAAAAAACTTGGAAAGACTACTTTGACTTTAATACAGACTATAACGAAGTTGAAAAAATGGTTAAAGCCGCAAATGATTCTCACTTAAGCGAGGCTTTTTCTTTGGGAAGCGGAATAAGGATTTTAAAGCAGGATTTATTTGAAACAATAGTTAGTTTCCTTATTTCTCAAAACAACAACATTCCAAGAATCAAAAAGAGCATTGATTTAATTAGTAAACGCTTTGGGAAAAAGGTTTCTTCTTACGATGGAAGCACTTTTGAATATACATTTCCTAAGCCTACAGAAGTTGATTCTGACGTTTTCTTAAATGAAAACTTCGGCCTTGGCTACAGAAACCTGTATTTAAAAGAAATATATGATTATGTTAAAGATAATCCTAAGTGGCTTTCCTATTTAAAGACATTAAGCTATGAGGATGCAAGAAAAGAGCTTTTAAAAAGAAAGGGAATAGGCCCTAAGGTAGCGGATTGCATTTGCTTATTTTCTCTTCATCATGTGGATGCGTTCCCGATTGATACTCATGTAAAGGACTTACTCAACAAATACTACGGCGGAAAGTTTAACGTGGATGCCTTTAAAGGAAAGGCAGGAATCATCCAGCAATACCTTTTCTATTACGAGATAAAATAGTTGATAATGAATTTTTTAAGATATATACTTATGAAGTTTGAAAATATCTAGGAGATTACTATGAACAAATTAAAACCTAAGTTGTTTTCCGTAATGAAAACATACACAAAAGAACAATTCATTAAGGATGTTATTGCAGGTATCATCGTTGCCATAATTGCACTTCCTTTATCCGTTGCTTTGGCTATTGCTTCAGGCGTAGGCCCCGAAAGAGGTATTTACACCGCAATCGTTGCAGGCTTTGTGATTGCTTTCCTTGGAGGAAGCAGAGTGCAGGTTTCAGGTCCTACCGCAGCATTTGCCACCATCGTTGCAGGTATTGTGGCGAGCAAAGGAATGGACGGACTCATCATTGCCACCATTATGGCAGGTATCATTTTGATACTCATGGGTCTTTTTAGATTAGGAACCTTAATTAAGTTTATTCCATTCAGTATCACAACCGGTTTTACAGCCGGTATCGCGGTTACACTTTTAATAGGTCAGTTAAAGGATTT
>JAILCK010000102.1 GCA_024680435.1 Lachnospiraceae bacterium | reverse complement strand
CACCAAGTCTAAGGCCGGTATCTCGCTTGCTTCGTCTAAAGAAACCTGGTAGTATTTGTTCTTTTTATCAAGATACTGCCAGAAAGTATACTTTCCTATCTGACAAAGCCAGGTGGATACCTTTGATTCTCCCTTAAACTTTCCTATGTTCTTTATGGCCCTAAAGAATGTTTCCTGAGTTAAATCCTCAGATAAATCCCTATCTCCCCCGGTAAGCGCAAGAAGGTAACCGTACACAAGCGGATAATATTCTTCGCAAATCTTCTTTATATTCAACTTTGGTTACCCTCCTTTCTTACTTCATTCTACTATATTAGTCCGAATATTTTTAATTCCGTTACAGAATATAATATGAATATTTTTTTAAGATGTTTGTGCAACAAAAAAAGAGCCTGTAAAGGCTCTTTTTTCTGTTTTAATAATTCTCTTTTCTTACCTCAAAGTATGATTGGGGATGCTTACATACAGGGCAAACCTCAGGAGCTTCGAGGCCTACAACTACGTGACCGCAGTTTCTGCATTCCCAAATGGTTACGCCGCTCTTTTTAAATACTTCCATTGTTTCAACATTCTTTAAAAGAGCACGATATCTTTCTTCATGCATCTTTTCGATAGCAGCCACGCCTCTAAACTGTGCAGCCAATTCCATAAAGCCTTCTTCTTCCGCATCTTTGGCCATTCTTTCATACATATCTGTCCATTCGGCGTTTTCACCTTCGGCGGCATGTAAAAGATTTTGTGCTGTATCACCGATCTCGCCTAAAGCTTTAAACCATAATTTTGCATGCTCTTTTTCATTGTCGGCTGTTTGTAAGAACAAAGCAGCAATCTGCTCATAGCCTGCTTTCTTTGCTACGGATGCAAAATATGTGTATTTATTTCTTGCCTGTGATTCTCCGGCAAATGCTTCCCAAAGATTCTTCTCTGTCTTTGTGCCGGCATAGGGATTGTTCTTTTCTTCCATCTTCACAAATTTGTCTGAAGGTTGTTTGCAAACAGGACACTGTTCAGGGGGTGTGTCTCCTTCGTGAATATAACCGCATACAGTACATTTCCATTTCGCCATAGTTTTTTCTCCTTTGTTTTCCTTTTTAAGGCCATTTTTATCTGTTTCATTATTAGGTACAATTTCCAAGAGTTTGTTTACTGCATCAATAGGAAAGTCTGATGCATAAGGATTGTCCTTTAATCCTTCAAGAAACTTATGCGCATTATCGCTTTGAGGAAGCATAAAATCGGCTTCTCTTAAAATATCTTCTGCAATCAAGCGTTCAGACTTATTTACGGCGCACATCAATCTGTAAAGGCCATCTTTATCTGTGCCCTCAGCAATCTGTTTTGCCATTGTTTCGCCATCCGACTTACTCTTTGAGAGCACATTCAAAGTCGCTTTTACTTCGTCCGTTTTCTTTTGCTGTGGTGGATATTCGGTAGGCACCATGCTGATTGCACCGCTTGGACAGGCTTCGGCGCACACTCCGCAGCCGACGCATTTATTTACATCTATAACACTGTCTTCCGTGTCTGTGGCGCCATAAGGGCACACATACAAGCACAAGCAATCCTTTGTGCAAAGGCGAAGGTTTCTAACTGCTTTCTTTTGCATCTTTAGGCCCTCCCTTCAATCTTTTCGAACTTGTAGGGCGGCACCTTACATACAGGGCAAAGCTCAGGCGGATTGTTTCCTATATATACAAACCCGCAAACACTGCATACCCATATATCAGTGTCTTTAAGCATGTTTTCCCCTTCTTCCAAGTATCTTTCCACTAAAGAAGAAAGCATTCTGGTTACCTTTTCTCCCCACACGCAGACTCTGGCGGCTCCTCTGTCAGAATTTTTATCCGCTACTTTTCTTACGCTTGGATAGTTGTCGATATCGTCCTTTAAAAGTTTTAAAAGAGCTTCTACCGTGGCGTCATCCTTCATAGGTGTGACCTTTGTAAAATATTCAGCCAATTTTGTAAACTGCTCTTTGGCTTCGGGATTATATTGCTTTTCACATCCCCTTGCCAAATTTGAGCATAATGCAGCCAGTTGACCGACAGAGAGTTTCTTCATGTCTGCTTCGTGAATATCTACCGAAACATCCGAAACTGCAATTGTTGCTGTTTCGGGCTTAAAATCTGACTTTGAGGCTCCGCAAAGCGGGCACTTCCAGTCATCCGGCAGATTTTCAAACGCCACCTTCTCTTTGTCGTCGTCATAAACATAGCCGCATACTTGACAAATGTAACGCATTAAATACCTCCTCCTAAATATCAATGCAAACATACAAGTGCTTATGTTTCTTTATAGACAACCGTACTTTAATTATACTTTATGGCCATTACTCTAACAATAAAAATGCTTTTCCCTTTTATAGTTTTTTCTTCCTATAATTTCTTTACAAGTTCATATTATTAAGTTTTATGCTTCATACTTTCTGTTTTTAGTCCAGCGCTTTCCTATTAAGCGAATAAGGGGATTAAATATCAATCCGTAAATAAAGTTGATTATAAAGCTGATTATGTATATAGCCACGGCACAGCCTATGATGTGAAGTATAAGTAACCCCGGATTTCCCTTAACCATATTTTCTATTCCAAAATACTTAAGCAGATTCATATGAATAAGATAAGAAGGAAAAGAAGCTGTAGCCAAAAGGTTTATAACAGGATTATGTTTAATCTTTAAGTTCTTAAAAAGTGTAAAGAACAAGATTGCTTCTGTAATTACAAAAGGATTGTAATAATTCCATGCTGGTATCAGAGCTGTTCCTCGGTTAAATACAGTTAAATCCACAATAGACCAGATTAAAATTACCAATATATTTAGAATTAAAAGTAAAACCGTCTTCGAATTCTTCTTTGTATTCTCTTCTCCTGCTTCATCCTTGTCCCTTAAGAAAAGACCGATTATATACATAAGGGCAAAGTTTACTATTGTATATCCCGCCTGTGCTCCGTCAAGTCCCACTGTGGTGGTGCCCGTCATCTCGATTTTACTGATATAAGAAAACATATCGATAATCATCGGATATATGGCAAACAATCCTATCATTATTGCCATAAGCACTTTTTTACCGTCTTTTGTAAGCTTTTCCCACACAATGTTAATGTATGGAGATATTAAGTATAAAGCTACATAAACAAATACAAACCAATAGCCCGGCTTAAAGTAGCTTAATGCTTTTTCCAAAGTTAAAGCTTCGCCATTTGGTAGCTCATTTATACACAAAAATATGCCTTCCAAAATAACCAATTGTCCTATAAGTTCAATGGGCTTTAAAAGGTCTCTTTTTTGTGAGTGGCGCATAAAATAACCTGAAATAAGTATGAACAGATTTACAGCACATATAAAGCATGCCTGGAAAAATGCCAAGACAATTTTATTGGCATTACCTTCCACAAACTTGAATCCTCCGCCGAGGTTAGCATTATTGTAATGAAGTATTATTACTCCCAATGCAGTTATGATGCGAAGAAGTTCAATGTTTGACATTCTTTGAGCTTTCGCGCCGGATTTTGAAATTTTTTCCATTTCGTTCTCCCTGTAATTAAATAATTTCCACATATATTTTATGCCATATTATTCTTGCTTTTTTCTTAACGAATTCATAAAAAACTTAAATTATTGAGTTTCTACAGATGCTTGATTTTGCGCATGTTTTAAATACAATTCCAAAATTACAAAGAGAATTCTTTTGAATGAATAAAAAAAACCCTTCGAGGAGAACCTCGAAGGGTTTGATTTTAAAATTTGGGTTGGGCTGTTCGCTCGTAATTATTCAATAATGCTAGCAACACGGCCTGAACCTACTGTACGTCCGCCTTCACGAATAGCGAATGTAAGACCCTGTTCCATAGCGATGGGGTGAATAAGTTCGATAGTCATTTCTACGTTATCACCAGGCATGCACATTTCTGTACCTGCAGGAAGGTTACATACACCTGTAACGTCTGTTGTTCTGAAGTAGAACTGAGGACGATAGTTGTTGAAGAAAGGAGTATGACGTCCACCTTCATCCTTTGTCAATACGTAAACCTGAGCTGTGAACTTCTTATGGCACTTAACTGTACCGGGCTTAGCAAGAACCTGACCTCTTTCGATGTCTGTTCTGTTGATACCACGAAGAAGAACACCGATGTTATCACCGGCCTGAGCTTCATCAAGGAGCTTACGGAACATTTCGATACCTGTTACAACAGACTTCTGTGTTTCTTCCTTGATACCGATGATTTCAACTTCATCTGACATGTGAAGTGTACCACGTTCTACACGTCCGGTAGCAACTGTACCACGACCTGTGATTGTGAATACGTCTTCTACAGGCATAAGGAAAGGCTTATCTGTTTCACGCTGAGGATCAGGAATGTATGTATCAACTGTGTTCATGAGTTCCATGATCTTGTCGCCCCATTCACCGTTGGGATCTTCAAGAGCCTTAAGAGCTGAACCCTTAATGATAGGGCATCCCTTAAAGTCATATTCTTCAAGCTGTTCTGTGATTTCCATTTCAACGAGTTCAAGAAGTTCTTCATCGTCAACCATATCACACTTGTTCATGAATACTACGATGTAAGGTACACCAACCTGTCTTGAAAGAAGGATGTGTTCCTTTGTCTGAGCCATAACACCATCAGTTGCAGCAACAACGAGGATAGCACCATCCATCTGTGCAGCACCTGTGATCATGTTCTTTACATAGTCAGCGTGGCCAGGGCAGTCAACGTGAGCGTAGTGTCTCTTTTCTGTCTGGTATTCAACGTGAGCTGTAGAGATTGTGATACCTCTTTCTCTTTCTTCGGGAGCCTTATCGATGTTTTCGAAATCTACCTTTTCATTACCAGCTACTCTTTCAGCCAATACCTTTGTGATAGCTGCTGTAAGAGTTGTTTTACCGTGGTCAACGTGTCCGATTGTACCAATGTTACAATGGGGCTTAGTTCTGTCGAAATGAGCTTTTGCCATTTTAAATTTCCTCCTAGGATAATTAATTTAATTAGTTTCTTTTATTTCTTAAAGTATAGAAATACTCAGCTACACATGATTATATAAAAATCATGCTTGTTTTTCAAGTTAATTATTTAGCCTTTGCAGCTAAAACCTTTTCCTGAACGTTCTTGGGAACGGGTTCATACTTCTCAAAGAACATTGAGTAGTTACCACGACCCTGAGTTCTTGAACGAAGGTCTGTTGAGTAGCCGAACATTTCAGCAAGCGGTACAAAACCACGAACGATCTTACCACCGCCGATATCATCCATACCTTCAATACGTCCACGACGTGAGTTGATATCACCGATTACATCACCCATGTATTCTTCAGGCATTGTAACTTCAACCTTCATGATGGGCTCAAGTAACTGAGGAGCACCCTTCTGCATAGCTTCCTTGAATGCAAGTGAACCTGCAATGTGGAATGCCATTTCTGAAGAGTCGACTTCGTGATAAGATCCGTCGTATACGTTTGCATAAACACCAAGTACAGGGAATCCGCCAAGGATACCTGCCTTAGCAGCTTCTTCGATACCTTCACCGATAGATGGGATGTACTCCTTCGGAATAGCACCACCGACTACGGCAGACTCAAACTTGAATACTTCGTCAGCGTTTGCGTCCATCGGCTCGAACTTTACTTTACAGTGACCGTACTGACCACGACCACCGGACTGCTTAGCATACTTGTATTCCTGATCAACAGCCTTGGTGAAGGTCTCCTTGTATGCAACCTGAGGTGCACCAACGTTAGCCTCAACCTTGAACTCTCTTAACAGACGATCAACGATGATCTCCAAGTGAAGCTCACCCATACCAGCGATGATGGTCTGACCAGTCTCCTCATCCGTATGTGCACGGAAGGTAGGATCCTCTTCAGCCAACTTGGCAAGAGCCTCACCCATCTTCTGCTGTCCAGCCTTAGTCTTA
>JAILCK010000083.1 GCA_024680435.1 Lachnospiraceae bacterium | reverse complement strand
TGTATCAACATTTCACTCTATGTGTGTGCGCATGTTACGCCGTCACATAGACAGGCTTGGATATGATAACAATTTCACCATTTACGATACAGACGATCAAAAGCAGATTGTTAAGGAAGTTTGCAAAAAGCTTCAAATAGATACAAAGGTTATTAAAGAAAAGACAATTATGAATGCAATCTCTTCCTGTAAAGATGAGCTTATAACTCCGGATCAGTTTGCGCTTTCATCAATGGGAGATTTTCAAAAGCAAAAGATTGCTTCGGCTTACAGAGAATACCAGGCAGCACTTATTAAAAACAATGCTCTTGATTTTGATGATTTGCTTATGAAAACTGTCGAGCTTTTTAAAGCAGAGCCTGAAGTATTAAAGAACTATCAGAATCGCTTCAGATACATAATGGTAGATGAGTATCAGGATACAAACACGGCTCAGTTTGAACTTATCAGACTTCTTGCAGGAAGTTTACATAACTTATGCGTTGTTGGTGATGACGATCAGTCTATTTATAAATTCAGAGGTGCCAACATACGTAACATCTTAGACTTTGAAAAGTATTTTCCCGAAGCCAAGGTTGTTAAGTTAGAGCAAAACTACAGATCCGTTCAAAACATTCTTGATGCGGCAAATGCAGTTATCAGAAACAATGCTTCAAGAAAAGATAAAAGCCTTTGGTCAAAGAAACCGGAAGGCGAGAGAATTCACTTTAGAAGATTTGACACGGCTTTTGAAGAAGCTGAGTATGTGGTGGATGAGATTAAATCTTATGTAAACCAAGGTGACAGCTTATATAATGAAAACGCCATCCTTTATCGTACAAACGCTCAGTCACGTATGATAGAAGAAAAACTTGTTAAATCTAATGTTCCTTACGTGATTGTGGGTGGCATTAACTTCTATTCAAGACGTGAAATAAAGGATTTACTTGCTTATTTAAAGACTATAGACAATGCAAGAGACGATGTTGCCTGCAGACGTATTATAAACGTTCCGAAGCGCGGAATCGGTGCCACATCCGTCACAAAGCTTCAGTCGGTTGCGGATGAAAGAGGGGTTTCTTTCTTTGATGCGGTATGCCATCCAGAATGGGCAGACATCAAGGGCTCAACTGCAGATAAGCTTAAGTCATTTGCAAATATGATATTCAGATTCAGAGCCGTAAATGAAGAAATGGGCCCTAAGAAATGTTTAACGGAAGTATTGGACATTTCAGACTACATCTCTCAGATGGAATGTGATTCTGAGGAAGAAGCTGAAGAAAGAGTTGAAAATATAGAAGAACTTATTTCAAAGGTAGCTTCTTATGAAGAAGAGCATGAAGATGCCACACTTTCAGGACTTTTAGAAGATATTGCACTTGTAGCTGATATTGACGAAGTGGATGATAATGCAGAAAGAACTCTTCTTATGACTATCCATTCAGCCAAGGGCCTTGAGTTTAAGAATGTATTTTTAATCGGTATGGAAGACGGATTATTCCCAAGCTATATGTCCATTACCGGCGGAGAAGCGGAAATTGAAGAAGAAAGGCGTCTTGCTTATGTAGCGATTACAAGAGCAAAGGAGCGCCTTACCATAAGCTGCGCAAAGGCAAGGATGATTCACGGGGAGACTCAGATGAATCCCGTAAGCCGTTTTGTAAACGAGATTCCAAAAAAGCTTTTTGACATTGCGCCGGTTCAAACAAGAACCTACGATACAGGTTACTACGATAGCGATACATCATCTTCAGGAGGCTACAGACGCTTTGATAGCTACAGAGACGATGAAATTACTTCCTCAACCTACGGAAGCGGTTTCTCGGGCTTTAAGCGCACTCCTGATGCACCTTTGGTTAGCCCTGTTGAAAAGTACGCTCGTCCCAAGGCTTACTACACTCCAAAGACCACTCCCGAAGAAGATAAGCCTTTTGTTGCAAAGAAAGAAAACTTAAATCTACTTACAAAGGGGTCGCAGTTATCAGCCTCCTCATCAGGTTCTTCCTCATACGTTGTTGGGGACAGAGTAAAGCATATTAAGTTTGGAGAAGGAACGGTTCTTAACATGGTTAAAGAGCCAAGAGACACTAAGGTTACCGTTCAATTTGATGCTTACGGACAAAAAGTTTTATACGCAGCCTTTGCAAAATTGGAAAAAGTATAGTAAGTTAGCGTTAATGAATAAATGTTTTAATTCTCTTAAGGGGGTTGTTATTTAATGTCTAAAAATGATATATTTAACTTAGCAGAAAGCATTAACTCAAAGATAAGGGGGATTAAGATGGCTGACAAAATTGAAGAATTAAAAGATATGCTTGCAAGTTACACAAACTTGCCAAAGAAGCAGGAAAAGAAGACAAATCCTGTTGTTATTGTATTGGCCGTCATAGGGGCCATCGCATTTATAGCTGCTATTGCTTATGCAGTATATTACTTCTTTATTCCGGAAGATTCCGAATACTTTGAAGACTTCGATGAAGACGACGATGACGATTATGAGGATTCGGACGATCTTGAAGGTGATGAATAAATAAGAAGATAAAGGCGGGGGATGCCTCTTAATGAGACATCCCCTTTGTTGTGTAAATATGAAAAAAGGATCTGAACTTATTGGAATTGTAACTAAGGTTTCTTTTCCCAATAAAGCTACGGTAGAAACAGAAGAAGGAAAAGTATCCGTTAAAAACGCACTTTTAGGAGACAAGGTAAAGGTGCGTGTTTTAAAAATGCGTAAGGGGAAGCCTGAAGCCATGCTTTTAGAGGTGGTAGAGAAATCAAAAAATGCTATTCCTTCCCAGTGCCCTCACTTTGGAATTTGCGGAGGATGCACTTACCTTACAATGAAATACGAAGATGAGTGTAAGCTTAAAGAAGAACAGGTAAAAGAGCTTCTTGACGGCGTAATAGACTATGATTTTAAGTGGGACGGAATAAAGAAGAGCCCCATCTGTGAAGGATACAGAAACAAAATGGAGTTTTCCTTTGGTGATGAGTATAAAGACGGCCCCTTAAGCCTTGGCATGCATAAACGCGGAAGTATGTTTGACGTGGTAATGACGGATTCATGTTACATCGTTGATGATGACTATAAGAAAATCTTAGTTGCCGTAAGAGATTATTTCGCCAAAACAGAATTTAAGTTTTATCACAGGATGAGACATGACGGTTACCTTCGCCATTTGCTTGTAAGAAAAGCAAAGGCAACAGGGGAAATAATGGTTGCTTTGGTTACAACCACCGAATCAAATCCTGATTTAACTTCCTTTAAAGACATGCTTCTTGAATTAAAGCTTGAAGGTGAAATAGTCAGCATTTTACATACTTTCAACGATTCAATATCAGATGTTATTAAAAACGAACGTACCGATATCTTATACGGAAGAGACTACATAAACGAAAAACTGTTGGGCCTGTCCTTTAAGATAAGTGAGTTTTCTTTCTTCCAGACAAATTCTTTAAGCGCGGAAGTTTTATACAGTACCGTAAGAGACTACATAGGAGATTTGTCAAAGGGTGGAGAACCTTCAATGACGGTTTACGACTTATATTCAGGCACCGGCACCATCACACAGCTTATGTCAAAGGTATCTAAAAAAGTAATCGGCGTTGAAATAGTGCCGGAAGCCGTTGAAGCCGCAAAGGATAATGCAAAGCTTAACGGAATAGATAATTGTGAGTTTATTTGCGGCGATGTTTTAAAGACGCTTGATGAAATTACAGAAAAGCCTGATTTTATCATCTTAGATCCTCCAAGAGACGGCATTCATCCAAAGGCTTTGTTTAAGATTTTAAAATACGGCGTAGACAGAATTGTGTATGTTTCCTGTAAGGCCACATCTCTTACAAGAGACTTAGAGACAATTCATCAATTCGGATATAAAGTAGAAAGGGCATGTTGCGTGGAACAGTTCCCCTGGACCGCAAACATAGAAACAATAGCCTTACTTTCTAAGAACTGATAATCTTAAAAAAGGGGAGTAATCATGTTTTATACAATAGGAGAATTGTTGGAGGAATCGTCCAAAGAAGATTTTAAGAATCAAGGAAAGCAGTATGTGGCGGTTCTTACCTATAACGAATGGAACAACTATCATGATATTTTTGAAATGGGTATTGATATGGATACAAGCATTTCGGAAATATATACCACAAAGGCCGAAGTTAACTATGACTCCTTAACGGGTTCTTTTTGCATCCCCGATAGAAGTGATTTTTATAAGGAGTATAAATTTGCATTTGCTCTTGATGAAAAGGGGATAGTGTTTATCGATGATAGCGGTAAAGCTTCTCAAATCGTTAAAAAGATTAAAAACACAAAGAAATGGAAGTTTCCTTGTCTTGAAAGATTTATCTATGATTTCCTCGATCAGATTGTTATAGAAGATCTTAGGCTTATGGAAAAGTATGATCTTGAGCTTGATGAAATAGAAAAAAGAGTCATGGGCGGAGACGAGAAGGCGCCTTCAAGCAGACTTAATGACATAAGAAACGATATAAGAGATCTTCGGATTCATTATGAGCAGTTAATGGATTTAGGACAAGAGTTTGAAGAAAACGAGAACAGTTTCTTTAAGCAGGAAAACTTAAGATACTTTAGAAGCTTTTTAAACCGTATGGCGCGTCTTCATGATTATTCTACATCCTTAAGAGATTACACAATGCAGCTTAGGGATTTATATAAGGCTCAGATTGATGTTAAGCAAAACAGGATAATGACCGTTCTTACGGTAGTTACCACAATCTTTATGCCGCTTACCTTGATAGTTGGCTGGTACGGAATGAACTTTAGGTATATGCCGGAACTAGAGTCTAAATGGGGATATCCAATCGTTATTGCCGTTTCCCTATTTGTGGCAATAGGAAGTTTAATCTACTTTAAAAAGAAAAAATGGCTTTAAGATAATAAAAAAAGGCTTTGGATTAATCCAAAGCCTTTTTATTGTTAAAATCCTAATCCAGTTTGAAGAATGCTATTGCATCGGTCATTTCCTGATTTACACCGTTCATCTTTGTGGTTGAATCCTGTGTATCCATGCAGGCATCTGTAACTGTCTGGCAGGATGCTGCAACTTCTTCGGCTGATGCGCCAAGCTCTTCTGAAATAGCGCCAAGTTCGCTTGTTGAATTTGTAAGCTCGTTCTTTATTTCGTCAAGCTTTCCGGTCATAACCTTAATGGTCTGAATTTCATTAATGGAAGCTTCAACAGATTCGGAAAGAACTCCAAATTTTTCTCTTGCTGTATTGATATCTGCCTGTTCTTTGCTTACTACATCGTAAACTCTGTTAGAGATATCTACGGTTCCGTTTGAAAGAGCAATGACGTTATCAATGATTTCTTTAATTTCCTTAGCTGAATCAGCAGAGGAGTCTGCAAGGGTTCTGATTTCTTCAGCAACAACAGCAAATCCTCTTCCTGCTTCACCGGCTCTTGCGGCTTCGATAGAAGCGTTTAATGAAAGGAGGTTAGTCTGTTCTGCAATTGATTCGATTGCCTGAACAGCTGTACCGATCTTTTCGATAGCGGTATTGGTTTCACCAATCTTATCATTGATTGTCTGCATAGCCTGAACTGATTCGTTGGCTCCTTCATAAACGGATACCATACAGCCTGTAGCTTCGTTGTTTGCATCTTTGATGCTCTGTGAAGCATCGAAAAGGTTTTGTACGTTTTGATTGAGGGTCTCAATATGCTGTCCGAGTTCAACGGCTTCTTCGGCCATCTTCTGAGCGTTTTCGGCTACGCTTTGAGAGGTGGTAGCTACTTCGTTTATAGCTGTGTTAATCTGTGAAACAGATTCAACGTTATGATTTGTCTTTTCGTCAACGCTTCCGATTGATTCGCTAAGTAATTCTGCAGAATCCTTAACGGCACCCATGGATTTTCTAAGGGCTGTCTTCAAATTTGCAAAGGTAGATATGATGGTTGATGTTTCTCTGATGTTAGAAACTGCATCACACTCTACGGTAACATCACCTGTACTGAGGGTTTCAATTGCACCGGCTACCTTAGTGATAGGATCGGATACTTTCTTTTCAACGAAAAGGGCAAGTGCCATGAAGATTATGATACTTCCTAAAGCAATAAGGATTGTGTACTGCTTTGTTGAATTGATTCCTCTTAAAACTTCATTTTCATCGGCTGTCAAAACTGCGATGTAGTGTTCGCCTTCGCCTACATAGTAAGCAGCGTATTTGTTAGCACCTTTAAATTTATACTTGATACAGTCAGGTTCGGGATGCTCACCTGCTGCAAGCTTTGCTACAAGGCTTTTAACTGCATCGTTTTCAACGGGATTTCCGATTTTTTCTTCCTGAGGATGATGAAGCATTATACCGTTATTGTCTACAAAGTAGATGTATGCGGTAGAAAGCTTAAGCGACGAAATATCGGATATTTTTGAAGCGGTTTCATTTACAAATGTAGCTCCGCCAACAAAGCCTAAGGGCTTTCCGTTAACAATAACAGGATAGTACATTGACATTGTAAGCTTTCCCGAAGCAGGAGATGTGATGATACCGGTATTGAAAACACCGTCTGCATTAAGCATATTGTTCTGAAGGGTTGTTAAGCTTTCGCCTTCTCTTAAAATCTTACCGATTACAGGTTCAGCCTGGTGAGTAAGAACCTTGGTGTTCCAATCTGCAAGGTAAATTCCTTCCCAACCGTTAAGCTGTGCAAAGAAATCATTTGTATACTTCATTGCAGCTGCCTTAATGGCGGGGTCGTCGGGATTTAAAAGCATTTCCTCGATCACGGGAGCTGAAGCAAAGGAACGAAGAATTTCCATTGATGTTTCGGTTGAATGGTCAAAGGACTGTCCTGTACCTTTAATAATGGAAACCATCGAGTTACTTATGCTTGTGTTTAATTCGTTTGATGATTTACCTATAATAACAGCGGCAACGATAGTAGTTGCCAATAACATAGGTAAAAGCGCGAACATAATCAGCGTGAAACGCATGCTTATGCCGTGCTTTTTAGTGAGTTTGGATTTCTTGTTCATGTAGAGTAACCTCCGTAAATATATTTAGCACGAGAGAATTTTATTAAAGAATAATTAACGGAAAAGCAACCGATTGGCTGTTAGGGAAAACGTTTTACCTCTTAATAAGAGTTCATATCATTTATTATTTGAAAAAACGCGGTTTTTAGTGTACTATCTATTTGATTGTTATTTATAGAATATGCGGCGATTATTATAAGTTCCGTGTTAAGAAAGGAATAAATATGAAGAACAGAAAACAAGTAGTATTAGTTGTTATGGACGGAGTAGGCTTCAGTAAGACAGGTCTCGGCGATGCTGTTACATGTGCAAACACTCCCGTTCTTGACGAAATGTTAAAGACTTGTCCCAACACAAGACTTAAAGCTCATGGCTCTGCTGTAGGTCTTCCTTCAGACGATGATATGGGTAACTCAGAAGTAGGACACAACGCTCTTGGCTGCGGTCAGATTTATTCACAGGG